>CAIMKO010000026.1 GCA_903841915.1 uncultured Chitinophagaceae bacterium
ACTCTGAGTTTTTCAGATCTGAGCCAAAGGAGTATTTCATTTCCAAATTATGTTTTTCATCGTAATATTGAGGGAAAGAATTTTGTATTTTGAAAATATAGGGGATTTATTTCTCTTATTTCCCATATTGAGAGATGGATTAGGAGTTGCAACAACATTTTACATTTTCTCTTTTTTCTGTATCCTTTCTTTTTTATATTCCAAAAGCAAATTGTTTGAAACAAAAGGGAAAACACTGGAAGAAATTAGTAAGCTCTCAGGCACAATGTGATTTCAATCAAAAGCTAACCCTTGTGCTAAGTGAATAAGAGAAATAAGGCTTAGGTCATTTCTTTAAGCTCATGACAAGAATAGTGCAAGTTTTGTAATAACCCTCATATAAGCCATATATAAGCCTCATATAAGCTACCAATAAGCCACTATTATTAACAGAGTCTTATATATGCTTTATATTTTCTTTATAGGTATGTTATACTAAAATCATAGTAGATAGAAACAACTGTTCATGATTTGTTAGTCAAACGTAGGTGTTCAATTAGCAAGCTGTTTGGTGTAATTATAAGACCAAATGTTAAGGGAATACAAAATCAAAAATCAGATACTGCTTTTTGTTTCATAAGACTTTATCCTGAACACATTAAGATTATCAATTCTAAATCAGAAATAGCCTTAGTTTTTCGACTTTTGGTACTACCAGCTACTCTTTTATTTGTCTTTATAAGAGGATAAAGTGACTTACTGTTCGCTTTCTTATATCTAAAATTAGTAGGGCTAGAAAATTTTAAGTGTAAAATCATGTCAATTAAGAATAATTGTAAGGCTATACTGTTGGTTATTTCATTTGTCGTTTACGTTTCCGCCCCAAATATATTGGCTCAATCCAAACCCAATTTTGGCTTAACCCAGCAGCAGCCCCTTTCAACAATACCTGTTTCTTTAGGAAAGACTGATATTGCCATTAAAAAAGGTAAAACAGCTGCAGTGGCGAAGCTTAGTAAAAAGAGCAATAATGAATATGTTCTGAATAGTGGCTGGGAATTAACAGATGGGAATACAGTTATGGCCAATCCGCAATCATTATTCAGCCAAAATTATAATAGCAGCAATTGGTATAATGCAGTGGTACCGGGGACGGTATTAACAAGTTTAGTACAGCAGGGTGTTTACCCTGATCCATACATCGGGCTGAATAATCTGGCGATACCGGATAGTTTATGCAGAAAGGATTGGTGGTATCGTATTGCATTTAGCAATCCCGCAGATGTTCAAAATAAGATGGCTTGGCTTCAATTGAATGGGATTAATTACAAAGCTGATGTTTGGTTAAATGGCAAACTCCTGGGCTCAATCAAAGGAGCTTTTGTAAGAGGGAATTTTGATGTTACGGAACTGCTGAAGAAAACGGAGAAAAATATATTGGCAATACACATATTTCCACCTCCTAATCCGGGTATCCCACATGAGCAGTCTGCTAAAGCAGGATCCGGTCCAAATGGCGGGACCTTATGTTTAGACGGTCCTACTTTTATTTCATCAGAAGGATGGGATTGGGTTCCGGGTATCAGGGATAGAAATATTGGTGTATGGCAGGATGTTGGTCTGAAATTTACAGGTGCCGTTACTATTCAGGATCCTCAGGTAATTACCGATCTGCCCTTGCCTGACACAGCAACTGCAACTGTTACCATTAAAGCAACGGTTATCAATCATTCAAAGACCCTGCAAAATGCTGTTCTGATAGGAACGATTGGGAACATCAACTTTTCACAGACAGTTTCATTAGCTGCCGGTGAGAAGAAGCAAATTGTATTGTCTCCGGAAAATAATCCATCCCTCCGTATGCAACACCCTTTATTATGGTGGCCTAACGGATACGGCAATCAAAACTTATACAAACTTGATCTATCAGCTTTTGATAACAGTAACAGAATATCCGATAAGCAAATACTTCGTTTTGGTGTTCGCGAATTTTCTTATGAACTGATGATTGATGCACCGGATAAAAAACAATGGCGTATCGGTTATCAACCCACCAATGCGATACATGAGAAACCATTATTTGATAATATCAAACGAGTGAAAGTAGAAGGTGGTTTTACCATTCCTTCCTTGCGGGAAGGTGTTGATATAAAAAATTTTGAATCATTGGGCGATAGTAAAAATCCTTACCTCGTTATTAAAGTAAACGGTCAAAAGATATTTTGTAAAGGAGGTGATTGGGGGATGGATGATGCCATGAAACGAGTGGAACGTGAAAGACTGGAACCCGCATTCCGACTGCATAAGGAAGCCAATTATAATATGATTAGAAACTGGACCGGCGAATGTACCGAGGAGATGTTCTATCAATTGGCAGATGAATATGGAATGCTCGTTTGGAATGATTTCTGGATGTCAACCGAAGGGTATAATATTCCACCCTCAGATGATCAATTAACATTGGATAATATTACTGAAGTTGTAAAGCGATTCAGAAATCATCCATCGATTGCAATTTGGTGTCCGCGAAATGAAGGATATGCTCCCATAACTATGGAAGATCAATTAGCGACCATACTTGCTAAAGAAGATGGTACAAGACATTATAATGGTAATTCCCGGGAAATGAATTTGAGGCAGAGTGGAGGATGGAGATATTTGAACAATCCTGCTGAATATTTCATGAATAATGTAGATGGATTTACAACTGAGTTGGGTACTTTCTCGATACCTACTGCAAGTTCTATCAGAAAGTTTATCAAGAAAGAAGATCAATGGCCCATCAATGATGTTTGGAATTATCATGACTTGCATACAAACGGACAAAATCTTACTGGCTATTTAAATGCTGTAGATAGTTTATATGGAAAAGCTATTGATCTGGATGATTTCAACAAGAAAGTGCAACTGATAAATTATAATAGTCACCGTGCCATGTTTGAAGCATGGAACAGTAAACTGTGGAATAATACAAGCGGCATCCTGTTATGGATGACACATCCTGCATGGCCAAGTATGGTTTGGCAAACCTATTCATGGGATTTTGAAACGCACGGATCGTATTATGGTGCTAAAAAAGCCTGCGAGCCATTGCATGTACAAATGAATTTGCATGATCAAAAAGTAATTGCCATTAATTCATCCCTACAAACCTATTCAAACCTGACGGTGCTTTTGAAATTATTTGGAATTGATGGGAATGAGATCTATGCTGTTCATAAAAATATCTCAATAGGAGTGAATCAAAAGATAGATGTAATCACGCCTGATTTTTCATCTATTCAATTACCGGCCGTTTATTTGGTAAAACTATTTATTGAAAATGATCAGCATAAAGTAATTGCTGAAAATAGTTATTGGAAGACCAATGCAGTTACTGCAAATTTTGCTTCATTTAATGCGCTGCAACCTGTATCACTCAGCGGTAAAATAATACAATCAGAAAAAGGAGAATCTGATTTTGAAATTCAGAATGCATCCTCTACCACTGCGATCGGGATCAAATTGAATCTTGTGGATGAAAAAGATAAGATCATACTACCCGCTTATTTCAGTGACGGATATTTTACACTATTGCCGGGTGAGAAAAAACAGATGAAAGTAAGCTATGGTGGCGTCATAAAAAATTTAAAAATCAAAACCGCTGGGTATAATGTGAAGTCTACATCTATACTTCCGGCGTCAAAATAGTTTTATCACGATAAATAAGATTTTCATAAGCAAGCATATAGCAATCGAGGGGGGTAATTTCTAT
>CAIMKO010000027.1 GCA_903841915.1 uncultured Chitinophagaceae bacterium
CACGCAGACATATCTGCAATTCTTTTGTGTACAGAAGTGTAAATAAGTTAGTGGCTGCTTAAAAGCTACAAATACAGGAGTGCCTGTCTCTAAAGGCTTTAGAAAGAATTTGCTGCCAGTGCATTAAAATCATGGTATGACTACTTTCTTTCGCTGACTCGTATGAGCACTAAAATACCCCAAGCATCCGCCGCTGATATTACTTGTTGGGTTTGCGGGCGTTGTAGCATTTTGTTGCAGATCAGCTAGTGAAGTAAAATAAGAATAGATATTTTTATCGATGCAACGCATTTCAATTTTTAAAGTATCCCCTTTTTTGATCGTACTGTCTGCTTCAATCAAAGGTCTTGTGCTGATGCCACCATCAGTAAAGCGATCGTCCCACACGAATACTTTTGGATTGACAGTACTATTGATGGTCTCTACAAAATTGTAATAATTACCAAATCCTTTCGGGTCTGTGTATTCGGGTTGCACGATGCTGATATATTTATTACCAAACGGAATTTGATCCAATAATAAAGTATCGAGGTTAATTTGTTGAGGCATTGTAGAAGTTGCTGTGTATTTAATTCCAGCCGACATCACTGTCAAATTGTAAGTTCTTCCCGGCACACCAATCAGTGAATTGTTGCTGTAAATACCTGGTGATCTTTCCGTTAAAATAAAACTATTATTTAGGTTATCAGTAATAGTGACCGTTGCGGCAGAAACTGCCGGGAAAATATTACTGCTGCTAAATGCAACAGATCTTGTAATGCTTACCTGCGCTGCGGATGTGTTCGTAATAATCCCTTCAATCACAAGTTGAGAAGCTGCATTATTGAGATCAACATTAATTATTTTTTTGCAGCTTACTAATACAAGGGTTATCAAAAATGCTATGTGAATATATTTTTTCATTGTTTACACAATTAATACATTAAAATTTAAAATTCCATGTAATGCTAGGCACAAAACGAAATAAGGACGTTTGCTCCGCTACCGTTTTTGTCGGGTCATTTGGATCATCCTTAAACTGAATAATATATGCATTTTCACGACCGTAAGCATTATACAAACCGTAGGTCCAACTGCTTTGGAATTTTCTATTCTTATTTCTCGGACTCTCCCAAGTAGCGGCAAGATCCAGTCTGTGATAAGCCGGCATTCTGTAGCCATTACGTTCTGTATATAGAAAAACGGTTTGACCGTTAACGTGATACTTTCCGCTTGGGAATGTTACAGCATTACCCGTGTTGTACACCCAAGTTCCTGATAAAGTCCAGCGATCATTTAATTTATAAATTCCTACCAAGGAGATATTATGGGTTTGGTCTTGCTTTGCAGGAAAATAATTCCCATTATTGATCTCAGTAAAACGTCTTTCTGTTTTTGATAAAGTATAACCAACCCATCCATTGAATTTCCCGAATTTTTTCTTAAGATAAAATTCAATACCATATGCTCGTCCGTTGCCATACAATAATTCGCTTTCCACATTATCGTTTGCCTGCAGATCAGCACCGTTACGATAATCAATCTGGTTTTGCAGCCATTTATAATAGGTTTCAATGCTCAATTCAAATTGATTGTCCTTAAAATTTTTATAATAGCCCAATGATATCTGATCTGAAATTTCGGGTTTTACATTATTGGTACTTGGCAACCACAGATCGGTTGGGGTAGATGTGGTTGAATTAGTAAGCAAATGCAGGTTCTGAATATTTCGATTATAAGAGAATTTTATTGAGTTCTCTTCAGTCAATTGATAACTTGCGGATAAACGAGGTTCCAAATTCCAGTAACTAGCAACAGTTTTACCCTTGCCGTAATAAGTAGTATCGGTAGCATTCCCATTTTGATCATATTGGTAGTAATTTCCCGGGCCAATTGCTGATAAATTCGATAAACGCATGCCATATATTATATTCACATCCTTGCTGACAGTCAATTCATGTGAAACATACAAAGCACTTTCAATGGAATACCGATTTTGCACTTCGCTACTTTGTACATTGGATGAGGCGTCCGCAGTGATTCGACCGGGAGAAACTGAATGACGAATGATATTTCCGCCGAATTTTATTTTGTTATTATTATTGACATAAAAATCAAAATCCTGTTTCAAATTAATATCCTGAATTTGAGAAGTGATCTTAAAGTTATCGGTGCCCGATTTTATTTTTATCTTATAGCTGTAATCGCTGTAAATCAGTGATGTATTAGAGAAGATTTTATCGCTTACAATATGGTTCCATCTCAATGTTCCGGTAAGGTTACCCCAATCTGTTCCAAAAGATTCTCCGAAACCTAAAACATCTCTACCGAAATAACCAGACAAGAAAAGCCGGTCTTTCTTTCCTAATTTATAATTGGCTTTTGCATTCAGGTCGTAGAAATACAATGTATTCTTTTTCATGACCGTATCAGGGGATAATTTCAAAAATACATCTGCGTAGCTTCTTCTGCCACTGATGATAAATGATCCATTATCTTTAACAATAGGTCCTTCAATATTAATTCTTGAAGAAATCAATCCCAATCCCCCGCTAACAGTATAATCCTTGTTATTCCCGTCTTTCATTTTAATATCAACGACTGAGGATAACCGACCGCCATACTGGGCAGGCATTCCACCTTTGTAAAGTGTTACATCTTTAATGGCATCAGAATTAAAAGTAGAAAAGAACCCTAAAAGATGTGAAGCATTATAAACGGGTGCTTCATCTAACAAAATTAAGTTCTGGTCTGCACTTCCACCCCGAACATAAAAACCACTGTTGCCATCTCCGGCAGATTTAATTCCCGGCAATAGTTGCATACTTTTCAATACATCTTTCTCGCCTAATAAAACAGGGAGGTTATTAAGATCTTTCATGCTCAACTTCTCTACACCCATCAAAGGCTTCGCAATGTTTTCATTTCTTCTTTTAGTAGAAACCACTACTTCACTTAATAATGTAGATATCGATTCCAAGTCAATTGCCAATTGAGTATTACTTTGAATATCAATTTTTTGTGAATAGGATTTAAACCCGGCATAATTAACTGAAATCGCATAAGCACCCTTTGCTGCAGTGATAGAATAAAACCCATATCCGTTTGTAACAGCATTGATATTAGTTCCTTCCAACTTTACTGAAGCGCCAATTAATAGTTCACCAGTTTGTTTATCTTTTACCGTGCCACTTACAGTAAATTTATTTTGCGCTTGTATATGAAAGCAGGCGCAAAAAAATACAAACATTAAAAAACCCTTTTTTATTAAATGCCATGAAAGTCTATATGCCATGAAATTCAAATAATGAATAGTTTAGAGAATATTGTGGATTGATGACAAACAAAGACAAAGTTATTGATGAATGCATTGCAGGAATATATTATTTAATAAAAATCTTTAACAACCATATAACAATAAAAAACCTGTAAGGTTCAAAAACACTTACAGGTTAACAAATTTTTAATAAATTGTTTATTTAGGTTTAATGATCGTTTCCCCGTTAACCCCTCGAACTTCATAAACACTGTCAACAATATAAGCTTGCATACCCCGCCAAGGCAATGAACCCAAGTAGCGACTGTAATGCAATTGAACTTCTCTGCCTGAATTTTCCAGCAGTATTTTTGCTACTTTTTCTTCGGTCACACTGAATTCGAATTCATTGCTCTGCACATTTGCCTGAAAACCACTTTGAATTAATTTCCCTTCATAGGTTTTTAAGACAAATCCTTTTTTCTGAAATGTATTTAATACACCGGCTTTTGTTCCTGTTGCAAATACAAAATAAAATTTCCAGTAAATAAATCCAGCAAGTAATAACAAGAGGATTAAACCAATGGTTCGGGATATTTTTTTCCAATTCATATTACAAACCGTATTTGTCTACAAGGTAAATCAATGCCGCCATATTTACAGCGCCCAACAATAATTCTCGTTTGTTTACATTTTCAAACACATCACTTCTGGCATGGTGTATATCAAAATAACGCTGGTTATCCGGGGTTAATCCTGCAACGGGTGTTTTAAAATTTCTTGCCAGCGGGCCAATATCAGCACCACCCCCACCATTTGCAAAATCGCCGCCACCATAAGGTTTCAGTAGGGTCTGCCAGGTTAACAATTTTTGATATTGTGCCGGGCTAACACCAAAACCAAACCCTCTAGGTGTAAATCCGCCTTCATCACTTTCTAATGCGAAAATGTGTTTTTCATTTTTTTCTTTTGCAATTTCAGCATATTTAGACCCACCGCGTAACCCATTTTCTTCATTGGCAAATAATACAAAACGAATACTGTGTTTTGGATGATAGCCTGCTGCATTTAATGCACGAAGTACCTCAATAGTATGAACCACTCCTGCCCCATCATCATGAGCACCTTCATTTACATCCCAACTATCTAAATGTCCGCCTACAGTAATGAATTCATCAGGAAATGTTGTTCCTTTTAACTCTGCGATTACATTATAACCAATGGTATCAGGCATTTGTTTTCCATGCATTGTTACAGACAACTTTACAACTGACGATTGAGTTTCTTTCCATAATCTATCCGCATCTTTTAATCCCAATGCCGCTGCAGGTATTTTTGTAAAAGCACTATCATATTGCATTGCTCCTGTATGCGGATTGTTATCCGTAGCTTCTGTTAAAGAACGAATTACAACAGCAACTGCACCGTATTTTGCTGCACGACTTGCACCGCTATGGCGATAGATACCACTTTCACCATATGCTCTACCGGGAACAACATATGTTGGATTGAATGGATAATTATAAAAGACGATCTTGCCCTTTACTTCATCTTTTCTTTTTTCGAGCTCGGCGAAGTCTTTTACTGCAATCACATCGGCAGTCACTGTTTTACCATTGCCCAATGAATTTCCTAGCGCCATAGCATCCAGACTGATACTGACCGCTTTATTATTGATGCCGGTGATGGCTATTTTATCACCCTTACCACGAACCCAATGCGGAACCATACATTCTTGCAGATATACTTTATCGGCACCAATCCCATCCATTGTTGCTTTACCCCACTTTACAGCTTGTGCAAATTGAGGTGAGCCAGCCAATCTTCCGCCCACATTTTTGGTAAGCTGGTATAAAAGATCATAGGCCTTGCCATTAGCCAATATATCATCTGATAATTTTTTTATGAAGGCAGAATCTTCATTGCTTTGTGCCGCTGCAATCATGGGTAATACAGCCAGCAGGAATAATAATTTTTTCATAGAAATAAAGATATAAAAATAATGATGTGGATGATTAACAAATGATGAATGGAGGAGTCGAATGAAGAAATAGTTGTTACTTCGTTGAGTAAAGTACAAACCGCTGAAGTGTGCGACGCAACAACTGTTGATAAGCATTACTGAAGCCGATAACAAAAAAACAAGTATATGCGTATCGGGATTGTTTGCTATCCGACTTTTGGGGGTAGCGGTGTTTTAGCTACTGAATTAGGCAAAGCACTAGCAGATGAGGGACATCAGGTGCATTTTATTACATACCAGCAACCGGTAAGACTCAATGTTTTTAATACCAATATTTTTTATCACGAAGTAAGGGTTCCAACCTATCCTTTATTCGATTATCCGCCTTATGAAGTGGCTTTGGCGAGTACCATGGTTGATGTGATCATTAATCATGATCTTGATCTGTTACATGTACATTATGCCATTCCACATGCATCTGCCGCATATATGGCCAAGCAAATTGTAAAAAGTAAGAACGGAAGAAATATTCCTGTGATCACTACTTTGCATGGAACAGATATCACATTAGTGGGAAAGGACAAAACATACGAACCGGTTGTAACTTTCTCCATTAATGAAAGTGATGCGATTACCGCTGTATCTCAAAATTTAAGAGAAGAAACCTACAGAAGTTTTCCCATCACCAAAGAAATAGAAGTGATCACCAATTTTGTGGATGTATCACGTTTCAATAAAAAGCCCTTTGATGCATTTAAAAAAGTAATTGCGCCTGAGGGTGAAAAAATATTGGTGCATGCTTCGAATTTCAGAAAAGTAAAACGCGTGGATGATGTGATAAGAATTTTTGCTGAAGTTAGAAAAGCCATGCCTGCTAAATTATTAATGGTGGGCGACGGTCCTGAAAGACCTGCCACCGAAGAATTAGCTAGGGAATTAGGCGTGATCGATGATATCCGTTTTGTGGGTAAGCAGGAACAGATGGAAGAAATATTAGCAGTAAGTGATCTGTTTCTATTACCCAGCGAATATGAAAGTTTTGGATTGGCAGCTCTAGAAGCAATGGCGGCAAAAGTGGTCGTGATCAGCAGTAATGCAGGTGGCTTACCCGAAATAGTTATTCAGGGAAAGACTGGCTTCATGGCAAACGTAGGAGATGTTGCAACGATGAGCAAAGATGCCATCAGTATTTTAGAAGATAATACTCTTCTTGAGCAAATGAAACAGACAGCATTTGAACATGCCTGTACATTTGATATTCAGCATATCATTCCTCAATATGAAAAATTATACAGCCGTTTTTGCAGAATGGAAGTGCCTTGTATTTAAAACCAACCATCTGTAGAAGGCGGTTCAGAAGAAATCGATTTTCTTACTTCAATTGCCGGAATTGTATTATTGGATGCAGTATTCTTTTTGGGTTGAGGTGTTTTTTCCAGGCCTGACATTCTCGGCTTTTCTTCCAATGGTTTATAACGGTTCTTGGTCATAGATCCCTCGATAACAGCCCCTTCTTCTATTTCCAAAGTAGTAGCAATAATACCGCCTTTAATTACCGCATTGTTACAAATAACCGCTTTGGTCTTACATTCGATATTTCCTTCCACACGGCCATACACGATCAAATGCACGGCAGTAATATCACCATTGATAACGGCTTCCTCGCCAATCACGAGTTTAGATTCAACATTGATATTACCGGCCACATTGCCATCAATGCGTCCTGGTATTTTAGATTCAATATCGCCTTGTATCAAGATACCCTTTGGTAATAGAAAGCTGTCGTGGGGCTTGTTTCCAATAAGTTGGTTTAACTTAAACACATCAAATGATAATTAATGAATTTATCTTTTTTCATTCTCGAAGGTAGACACAATGGTAGTTGCATTACCTAAGTCAATACCAATAGCACTTTCAAATTTTTCGTCTGATATACGAAGTGAATTATATAGATAACCAATGCTTGCCAATTTATCTGCATCAGGCGCAATTTCAACCGGCATCACGTCTTTAAACTCTTCCTGAAATGCTTCCTGTAATTCTGTATAAAATGCACCGCCACCTAATAAAAATATCTTCTCGCAATTTTCAAAATCGGAATCAGTGAAATATCTCTTGAATAAAGGTGAGATGATCTCTTTATAGTATTGATGTAAAATTTCTTTACGTAATTGTTTCAAGTCAATGTTCTTTCTGTTTATGAAGATGAATCCTTTAACGAAAGCATCATCCAACTGATGTTCATTCTTCATTTCCAGATAATATTTTTTATTCAATTCCCTTGTCAGGTTATTAATAGCATAACGTAATCCGTGAGAACTGAACACTGTACGCTGCACCAATCCATCTGCAGTTGCCATTGCACCTTCAATAGTTCCAAAACCGAGACTAATGGCAATAAAGCTCTTTGGCTGCTGAGGGCCCAATACTTTTTTCAAACCAATGATACCGCCAACAATTTCGGGTATAACATCAAATCTTTCAATGTCGAATAAGGCTTTTTTAACAGCGCCTCTGTTATGAAAGGTTTGTGTATCGTATTCCACTAAAAAGTTCTTCCTGGCCAAGAAACGTTCTGCCGCTTCTTTGTAAACATTGTATGTTGAAAAAGGGAACCCGACTGTAACAAACATGGGTTGCTGAATGGTTTCTGCAACGGTGATCAACGCCGCTTTAAACAACACTTCATAATCTTCTTCCTGAGGAGAAGCATTCACAACTTTATTTGGATTGATACCACCTCGTTTAGCAAGATTACCTGCTAAATACCAGATGCTTTCATTCTTGATCTTTAAGCCGTTTAATAAATCCCTTGAAGAGTTTTCTGTATTGCCAAATGCTGATTCAAAAACACTCGGAAAAGTAATAGTTGATACTTTCATTGCTAATTAGATTGGATATGGCGAAAATAATTAAATTTTCGTCAAAATGATATTTTGATTGATTTTTAATGCTTTAACAATATTACGTTCCCAAATCGAGTACAGCAAGACTTTCAGCTATTATTCGGCAAATATCTCCCAATTCATTTTCTTTCGTAATCAAAGGAGGGGCAATCCGCATACAATTAGGCGCAAATAAAAACCAATCTGTGATCAATCCTTTGGCAATACACTGCTGAATTACGGCATGGTTAGATTCGAATGTGTCAAATTCTATCGCCATCCATAATCCCGCCGACCTTACCGCTTTTATTTTAGGATGCCGGATTTGCTGTAACAAGAACTGTTCTTTGGTCTTTACTGAGGCGATACAATCTTCTTCCAATAAAACCTCCAAAGCCGCTTTACCCGCAGCACAGGAAACGGGATGTCCGCCAAATGTGGTGATATGTCCAAGTACAGGGTCATGGGTCAAACAGTCCATTAATTTTTTATCGGCAATAAAGGCGCCAAGAGGCATTCCGCCACCCAGGGCCTTACCCAACAATAAAATATCCGGAACAATATCAAACTGTTCAAATGCCCATAAAGTACCTGTTCTACCAAATCCTGCCTGAATTTCATCAAGTATCAACAGAACACAATTTTCATCACATTTCTTCCTGAGGGCTTGTAGCCATTCTTTTGATGGCTTATTAATCCCTGCTTCTGCCTGCACTGTTTCAGCAATTACACAAGAGGTACTTTTATCAATGGCCTCAATGGCTGCATTACCTCCATACTCGAAATGATGCACATCGGGCAATAGCGGTCGAAAAGCATTTCGCCAGTATTCGTCCCCCATTACACTCAATGCTCCCTGAGTACTGCCATGATATGATCGATTAAATGAAATTATTTTAGAACGATTGGTCACACGTTTTGCCAGTTTCATCGCCCCTTCCGTTGCTTCAGTTCCACTGTTGGTGAAATAAACAGCGTTAAGAGATGAAGGAAGATGATCAGTTAGCAGTTTTGCATAAGTTACCTGTGGTTGCTCAATAAATTCTCCATACACGATCAAATGCATGTATTGTGCAGCCTGCTTTTGAACAGCTGCCACAACTTTAGGGTGACTGTGTCCGATATTAGCCACACTAAACCCTGAAATAGCGTCAATATATTTTTTCCCATGTACGTCATACAAATAAATGCCATCCGCCTTCACCATTTCGATGCCGATAGGTGACGGGGATGTTTGAGCCACGTGGCTGAGAAAAAGTTGTCGGTTAGAAATTCCACTCATTTATTTCTATTGCTCGATTTAATGTTCGAAATTCGAGATTCGAAATTCGTCTTTTTATGGCAACAATACTTCCCGTTCTTGGCAAACATCCTCAGTTTGGTGAAAAATGTTTTATTGCTCCCAATGCAACGATTGTAGGTGATGTTGTGATGGGTGAAAATTGCAGTATCTGGTTCAATGCAGTTATCAGAGGCGATGTGAATTACATCAAAATGGGCAATAAAGTCAATGTGCAGGATGGGGCAGTAATACATTGCACTTTTGAGAAAAATCCTACCAATATTGGCAACAATGTGTCTATCGGTCATAATGCATTGGTACACGGCTGTACTATTCATGATAATGTTTTGATAGGGATGGGTTCTATTGTGATGGATCGATGCGAAATACAGAGTAATTCAATTGTTGCAGCAGGTGCAGTTGTATTAGAAGGGACTATTGTTGAATCGGGAAGTATTTATGCAGGCATTCCTGCAAAAAAGGTAAAGGAAATGCCGCTTAATACGGTACATACAGAAATTGACCGTATCGCCAATAATTATCTCAAATATTCTTCCTGGTTCGAAGAATATAATGATGTGCCAAAAAAATAAATATTTATTGTACTATTACAATTCTCAAATTAAGCACATGAAAAAAATCTGCATCATAACAATTGCATCTTTGACCTTTATTTCCTGCGGTCTCTTTAAAAAGACCAGTCAAAACGGTTGCCCTCCATCCGCTAAAAATCTGGGTGCAGAAAAAATAATGATGTACCAACAGGATGGATATACCCCAAAGACAGCCAAAGAGAAAAAAGAGTATGAATTGGCAAAGAAAGAATTGAAAAGTAATAATAAGCCTATCGTAAAAGAGGCTGTAAATACCAAAGACTAACTCCAGCTGTTTTCTTCCATTGTTTCCATAATTGTAAGATAACTGATATATCGTTCTTCTGAAATGGTTCCTTCATTAACCGCGGCTTTTACGGCACAACCGGGTTCATTATAATGTTTACAATTATTGAATTGGCAATCATTCACCAGCTTTCTCATCTCTGGGAAATACCCACTTAACTCTTCTTTCTTCAAATCAACCAAGCCTAATTCTCTGATACCGGGTGTATCAATGATCCTTCCACCAAAAGGAAGATCGAACATTTCTGCAAATGTAGTGCTGTGCATCCCCTTACCACTCCATCCACTCACTTCTAATATCTTCAAATCTAATTCCGGGAAAATATTATTAATTAAAGTTGATTTACCCACACCACTATGCCCGCTTAATAATGTGGTTTTATCTTTTAATAATCCTTTCACTTCTTCCACTCCCTGATGCTGTATAACACTCGCCAGAACTACTTTATAGCCAACAGCTTCATAAATAGATTTTAGCAATTCGAACTTTTCGTTTTCTTTCTTTTTATAAATATCTGCTTTATTAAAAACAATAATGGCAGGAACATGATACATTTCACAAGCCACTAAAAAACGATCAATGAATCCTTGCGATGTTTTTGGATCTTTCAATGTGGCAAATAAAATACTCTGGTCTAAATTGGATGCAACAATATGATGATGGTGTTTATTATGAGGACTAACCCTTGCCACATAATTTCTTCTGTCTAAAATTTTCGAAATGGTTGCAGTGTCTTCCAAATCATTTTCTATTTCCATTTCAACTTCATCGCCAACAGCAATCGGATTGGTAGAAGTAATACCTTCGATCTTCAACACACCTTTAATGCGGGCATTAAAAAGCCTGCCATCATTGGCTTTCACCACATACCAGCTGCCTGTAGATTTATAAACAAGTCCTTTCATTGCCTTACGAAGATAAGAGGATTGTTTGTTACAAGCTCAAGTGCTAGTGGCGTCGTCTGTTGCGTCGCGGTCTTGTACGGTATATAATTTTTATTGTTTTAATAAAATCTATTTTAACATTAAGGAAATATGTACTTTAGAAGTATCAAAATTGTGAAAAATTAATTGTAAATTAATTGCAATGCTCAAAGAAATTTTTAGAGAGATATACATCAACTTTAAAGCTTTGGCTATCATTTTGAAGAATGATTTTAACTGGGGAAAAATAATAAAATATGGGCTTATCCTTTTTATCGGAATAAAAGTGATAACATGCAATTCAGGAAATAAAAATTCTCAACAAGTAAATCAGCAACAACAATCAGAATCAACAATTTTTAGTTCGTGGGATGGCAGTTGTGTTAAGCTAGTAGATTATGTAAAAGAGCACATGAATA
>CAIMKO010000028.1 GCA_903841915.1 uncultured Chitinophagaceae bacterium
AGCGACATAAACTGCAGGAAACAGATTATCGCGGCGAACGTTTTAAAGACTGGCACAGTGATGTAAAGGGAAATAATGACTTACTGAGCATCACGCAACCCGATATTATCATCGGTATTCATAAATTATATTTAGAAGCGGGTGCCGATATCATTGAAACCAATACATTCAGTAGTACAGTTATTGCCCAGGCGGATTATGACATGCAATCACTGGCTTATGAATTAAATGTTGCTTCGGCCAAATGTGCCAGAACAGCAGCAGATGCCTATACATCAAAGGAACCGGCTAAACCACGTTATGTTGCCGGAGCTATTGGCCCGTTGAATAAAACATTGAGTCTTTCACCCGATGTAAATAATCCCGGTTATCGTGCAGTAACATTTGATGAAGTGGTCGATGCATATTACACGCAGATCAGTGGATTGGTAGATGGTGGCGTTGATATATTATTAGTGGAAACCATCTTCGATACATTGAATGCAAAAGCGGCCATCTTCGCCATTAAAAAATATTTTAGGGAAACAAAGAAAGAAGAACTTCCCATCATGATAAGCGGCACTATAACGGATGCAAGTGGCAGAACATTAAGCGGACAAACGCTGGAAGCCTTTTATACTTCTGTAATGCATGCCAAACCTTTAAGTGTTGGATTGAATTGTGCATTGGGTGCAGCAGAAATGAGAGCACATATTGAAGAGTTGTCGCAAATTGCCGCATGTTATACTTCGGCTTATCCCAATGCAGGATTACCAAATGCCATGGGAGAATATGATGAACAACCACATCAAACGGCGCATTTTATTGAAGAGTGGGCGAAAGAAGGTTTTGTAAATATTGTTGGCGGATGTTGCGGTACCACACCTGATCATATTAAACATATTGCGGATCATGTGAGAAATATTCAACCAAGACCTTTGCCTGTTTTAGAAACCGAATTGGCTTAAATAATTAACAATAGAAATGAGCACTATTAATACGATCAAACCATATTTACGTTTATCAGGATTAGAACCTTTGATCATTCGCCCTGAAACAAATTTTGTAAATGTTGGTGAAAGGACCAATGTTACCGGTTCTAAAAAATTTGCTCGCCTTATCCGCGAAAACAAATATGAAGAAGCATTATCTGTTGCAAGGCAACAAGTAGAAAGTGGCGCACAGGTCCTGGATGTGAATATGGATGATGCATTGTTGGATGGTATTCAGGCAATGACAACTTATCTTAATCTATTGCAGGCAGAGCCAGATATAGCAAAGATCCCAATCATGATAGACTCTTCGAAGTTCTCTATCATAGAAGCCGGATTAAAATGCGTGCAGGGAAGATGTATAGTGAATTCTATCTCCATGAAAGAAGGAGAAGAAAAATTCATTGAACAGGCATTTATCTGCAAAGCATTTGGTGCCGCAGTAATTGTAATGGCTTTCGATGAAGTTGGTCAGGCAGATACTAAGCAACGCAAAATAGAAATTTGTCACCGCGCTTATAAAATATTGACCGAACAAGTTGGTTATGACCCGCAGGATATTATTTTCGATCCCAATATTTTTGCGGTTGCAACCGGCATTGAGGAACATAATAATTATGCGGTTGACTTTATTGAAGCCACTCGAGAGATTAAACAATTAATGCCATTAACGAAAGTGAGTGGCGGTGTTTCAAACGTTTCTTTTTCATTTCGTGGTAATGATCATGTTCGTGAAGCGATTCATTCAGTATTCTTATTTCATGCAATCAAAGCAGGAATGGATATGGGTATAGTGAATGCCGGACAGCTGGTTGTATACGATGAAATTGAACCAACACTTCGGCAGTTATGCGAAGATGTTTTATTAAACAGGAATAATGACAACAACGAGGCAACCGAAAAATTAATTACACATGCAGAAACTGTAAAAGCAAAGGGAAAAGTAGAAGTCAAAGATGAAGCCTGGCGCAACAACAGTGTGGAAGAGCGTTTGAAACATTCGTTGGTTAATGGCATCACCGATTATATTGAAATTGACACAGAAGAAGCTCGTCAAAAATATCCAAAACCATTAGATGTTATTGAAGGTCCGTTGATGGATGGAATGAATGTAGTGGGTGATTTGTTTGGTGCAGGAAAAATGTTTTTACCACAAGTAGTAAAGAGTGCAAGAGTGATGAAAAAAAGCGTGGCCGTTCTAACTCCATTCATCGAACAGGAAAAAGAAGACAGAAAACAGGCTCACTTAAAAGCCGGCACGGTGAATGAGGAAACGGCAGGTGCTGCAAAGATCTTATTGGCAACCGTAAAAGGTGATGTGCATGATATTGGAAAAAACATTGTAGGAGTTGTATTGGGTTGTAACGGTTACGATATTGTTGATCTGGGCGTGATGGTCCCCGCAGATAAGATTTTAGATGCTGCTATCAAAGAAAATGCAGATATCATTGGATTGAGTGGATTGATTACTCCATCACTGGATGAAATGGTTCATATTGCCCGCGAAATGAAACGTAGGGGAATGAAACAACCCTTACTGATCGGCGGTGCAACTACTTCGCGTATTCATACTGCAGTTAGAATTGCACCTGAATATGAGAATGGCATTGTACATGTATTGGATGCATCCAGAAGTGTAACTGTTGCGGGTTCTTTACTGAATAAAGAATTGAAAGAAGATTTTCTGAAAGGCATCAATACGGAATACATCAAGTTAAAAGAGAATTTCGATAATAAAAAAGTCGTCAAGAGTTATTTGCCATATGAAGAAACAAAGAAGAATAAAGTAAAAATTGATTGGGAAAATTATAGTCCTGTAGCACCAACATTCACAGGAACAAAAGTGTTTGACAATTTCGAACTGAGTGAGTTAAGACCATTCATTGATTGGAAACCTTTCTTTATTGCCTGGGAAATGCATGGCAATTTCCCTGAAATATTAACTGACAGTATTGTTGGAAAAGAAGCGACCAAATTATACAATGATGCAAATGAATTACTAGATAAGATCATCAAAGAAAAATGGCTAACTGCAAAAGGAAGCCTTGGTTTCTGGGAAGCCGCAAGCAATAATGATGAAGTTGAATTGAAGAATGAAAATGTAACACTGAATTTCCTTCGCCAGCAAATTCAAAAAGGAAAAGATCAGCCGAATATCAGTTTGGCTGATTTTATAAAACCTGCTTCCACTCCAGGTACTGGACTAACGACTCCCGACTTCATAGGCGCATTTGCAGTAACCATTCATGGCATTGAACCGCATATCAAAGCATTCGAAGCAAATCACGATGATTATAATAAGATCATGTTGCAGGCATTGGCCGATCGTTTGGCAGAAGCATTTGCTGAAGCTTTGCATCAAAAAACTAGAAAAGAATTCTGGGGTTATGTGAAGGATGAACAATTAAGCAATGAAGACCTCATTCATGAAAAATATCAGGGTATTCGTCCGGCGCCGGGCTATCCTGCATGTCCTGACCATACTGAAAAATACAAGTTATTCGAACTGCTAAATGCCACTGAAGTTATTGGTATCACACTTACTGAAAGCCTGGCGATGTATCCGGCATCATCTGTTTGCGGCTGGTATTTTTCTCACCCGAAAAGCCAGTATTTTGGTGTTGGAAAAATCGCGAAAGATCAATTGGAAGATTATGCAAAACGCAAAGGCATGAGTTATGATGAAATGGGAAGATGGTTGAGGCAGAATTTGGAATAAAAATCAAGTCAATAATTTTTATTGTTCAGGAGGATTTTCACCAAAAATGTAAAAATCATCTCCGGTTATTCCGTATAGTTTATGTTTTTCTTCCTGCATCATGTCAGTTAAATACACGAATTGCCCATAAGTACTTTCTTTTGGAAAACGAACGTGAATAACAGAAGCGGTATCATTAGTGTATTCTAATCGCCTTGCTTCCTGTCTGATAAATTCAAAGCGTTTTCTATCCTCATCGGGATCCCCTTTTAACTTTACAAAAATTATTTTTTTATGACTTACCTCTTCTAACAATGCTTGTGTACTATACTTTCTATCTCCAACATCTGTGGGTAGAAAAAGCAGCAAAGCTTTAATTTCTTTTGCGACCAAGATTTTTTGTTGATGAGTTGACTTATTTATGTAGATAGCTGCCGACAAAAAAAGCGCAGCTAGAAATAATATTGAAGCATATGGTGTCGTTTTGGATGCTATCATATCAATTAGATTCAAACAGATAACTTTTCCATAAAGGATTTGCATTTTTTCAATAACACTCAAAAAATGAGGAAGCGTTCGACGCTCCGAAACTATCCCTTGGACAACCACAGCCTCATTCTTATTCTATCGCTCGAAACACAATCACCTCTTTTCAAATAACCACCATAACCTTTTTCTGGGTTTCACCTTATAATTTTTATTTATGTAGGTATGTATATGGCGCATGGCATGATCATGGTCGTCCGTTAACAGAACCAGATCAAGATCTGATTTCTTGATCGTTCCTTTATTGGCCATGAGGTGCAGATAATCCATCAAAGGCTGATAATACTTTATTCCAAAAATAACAATAGGGAACTGTTCAATGCTTTTGGTCTGCACCAACGTTAGTGTTTCAAAAAATTCGTCCATCGTACCAAACCCGCCGGGTAAAATAATAAAAGCATACGAGTATTTTATTAATACCACTTTGCGCGCAAAAAAATGTTCGAAGGTGATGGATTTATTTACATAAAGATTTGGTTTTTGTTCATACGGCAATTTAATATTGCAGCCAACCGATGTTCCACCATTCTCAAATGCGCCCCGGTTTGCGGCTTCCATGATTCCTGGACCGCCACCGGTCATTGTTGTAAAACCCAATGCAGCAATGCGTTTACCAAATTCTCGTGCGGCAATGTAATAAGAATGTGCTTCATCAAATCTGGCGCTGCCGAAAACGGTGATGCATGGCCCCACAAAATGCAAGGTCCTGAATGCATAGATAAACTCCTTGAATACGCGCCAAGCAAATCCCAGTTCATAGATACGGGGCTTAGGCCCATCTAAAAAAACGGGCTGCTTCGCAGGAATAAG
>CAIMKO010000029.1 GCA_903841915.1 uncultured Chitinophagaceae bacterium
GCTTTTGCTGGATGCCGATAAACCCGGCGAAGAAATAAAGTTGTATATCAACAGTCCCGGTGGTGTTGTAACCAGTGGCATGGTGATGTATGATACCATTAAATTAATATCCTCCCCTGTATCTACGATTTGCATGGGTTTGGCAGCGAGTATGGGATCCATCTTGCTAAGTGTTGGAAAAAAAGGAAAAAGATATATTTACCCGCACGGAGAAGTGATGATTCACCAGCCAAGCATTGGCGGTTATTTTCAGGCCAACTCTGCAGATATTGAAATTCAGGCCACTCAGATCCGTAAGACAAAGGAAATTGGTGCCAAAATACTTGCTGATAATTGCGGAAAAACAGTAGAACAGATCATGAAGGATTTTGACCGTGATTACTGGATGAATGCCAAAGAAGCCGTTGAATATGGCATTGCAGACTCAATCTTAAAGAAAATCTAATCTTGCCTGGATACGAACCTGTATTCTTGCAACGTTAAATATTAATCTTACTTTTATGGCCGACAGCGTAAAGTTGTTGGGGTATATCTGATTTGTCAGATACAAAAAAATAAAAATCATGTCTAAACAAAGCCATTTGCATTGTTCTTTTTGTGGCAGGAACAGGGATGAAGTAAAGATCCTGATCGCCGGACAGGAAGGGCATATTTGTGAGCATTGCGTAGAACATGCTCAGGAGATCATTTCTCAGGAACTGAATATTAAACATGATGGAACGAATGCGTCCTCCAATTTTAAATTAAATGTTCGTAAGCCCGCTGAGATCAAAAAATTTTTGGATGAATATGTAATTGGCCAGGATGATGCAAAGAAAGTTTTGGCAGTTGCAGTATACAATCACTTTAAAAGGATCGCGCAAAAGAGTCAACCCGATGAAGTTGAAATAGATAACAGTAATATCATCATGGTGGGTGAAACAGGGACAGGTAAAACATTGTTGGCGAAAACAATTGCCCGCATGTTGAATGTACCGTTTGCCATTGTTGATGCAACTGTATTCACTGAAGCCGGCTATGTTGGCGAAGATGTGGAAAGCATGCTCACCCGTTTGCTCCAGAATTGCAATTATGATGTTGCTGCCGCAGAACGCGGAATTGTGTATGTGGATGAAATAGATAAGATTGCTCGCAAAGGAGATAACCCTTCTATTACCAGAGATGTTAGCGGAGAGGGTGTGCAGCAGGGATTATTAAAAATGCTGGAAGGCACGGAAGTTTTGGTACCCCCGCAAGGCGGAAGAAAACATCCTGAACAAAAAATGATCAAGGTAGATACTAAAAATATTTTATTTATCTGCGGTGGCGCATTTGACGGAATTGATAAAGTAATTGCCCGTAGGGTTAATACCAATGCAATAGGCTTCAATGTCAATAAAGATGAGCAGGAAATGCAACGTTTGAATTTATTGCAATTCATTAACGCACAGGATCTGAAAAGTTTTGGCTTGATACCGGAATTATTAGGCCGTCTTCCTGTTGTTACACACTTGAATCCTTTGGACAAAGAAACATTGAGAAGCATTTTGACAGAGCCTAAAAATGCATTGATCAAACAATACAATCGCTTATTTGAACTGGAAGGTATTGTATTGACGATTGATGATGATGTGATGGATTTTATGGTTACAAAAGCTTTAGAGTATAAATTAGGTGCAAGAGGTTTGCGCAGTATTTGTGAAGGGATCCTTACCGATGCCATGTTTGAATTACCGGGCATGGGACAAACAGAATTACATGTAACATTGGATTATGCAGAAA
>CAIMKO010000030.1 GCA_903841915.1 uncultured Chitinophagaceae bacterium
CCATAGTTCTTCACTTCCGCCCCAGGCTTCCCTAATCATGGAAATAATTGCGATTTTCATAACATTAATTTATTTTTTTTGCTACTATAATATTATTGAGATAAAGGTCTTTTCTATTCGGTAAAATTTTGCTTAATACAATTGCACAGCAATTCAATACAGAATAGGTGACCAATTTAAATACACTTCTTAGAATAGGGATATTTTTTATAAAAGGAAGAATATGTTGATGTATGTACATTGTCCACAATTGAAAGACAACTTCCACACTATTTCCAGTTTTGTCCTGATGAATGATCTCAAAGCCATTCTTCTCAAAGAAATATTTCAAAGCAAAGGAAGTATATCGGGCATAATCATTGGGCACTTCATGTTCGCATATGGAAAAAGGGCAGGTCATTAAAATAAGGCCATCGGTTTTCATTACGCGATTGATCTCTTTGATGATCTCATCCAGATTAAAAATGTGTTCAAAAACTTCGGAAGTAAAAACTGAATCAAAATGTTCGTCTTCAAAAGGAATATGTTTGCCATCGTAGTATACGTCGATCTCTTCATTCAAATGCGGATGACCGGGGCTTTCATAATCAACTCCTACATATTTCCTAACAGTAAATAAAGATTGATAGGGCTTAGCACCACAGCCAAAATCCATCAATTCACCTTTCAATAAGGGGATATATTTTGCAATGCCATTCAACAATCTGTTGCGGGTTAAGTAATTCGGAAAAGTCAATCCCGGATTGAATTCTGTTGCAATACCTTTATAATCCATCATGCTTGCTTTATTGCTATTCTACCTGTGGCATCGATCCTGTTCAATAATATTTTTACATTGTGTTCGGCAATATACTCGTCTACTGCTTTTTTTGCTCCGGCCCAGTGGCCGTAATCGTCCAAAATCAAAACTCCATTATCGCTTAATAAGGGAAATAAGTGTATCAATTCATGCTTGGTCGATTCGTACCAGTCTGTATCCAATCTTAGAATTGCGATCTTGGCAGGAATGTTTTGAGGGATCGTATCTTCCACTTTCCCTTTGATATAATGTATTTTATCAGGCGGATAGGCAGTTGATTGCATTCCCTGCTTCACGGTATCCAATGCAGAATAAGCCCAAACGAGATTCTTTTCTTTATCGGAATCATTTTCCATTAAATGTTTGGCGTCATCTCCCTTAAAGGTCTTATCATATTCAGTTGGCTCACTCATCCCTTCATACGTGTCATACAAATACAAACTTCTATTGTTACTTTTTAAGTATTGCAATGTTTCGGCAACGGCCATCATGCTACCACCTTTCCAAACACCGCATTCTACAATATCACCTTCAATATTATTTTTCACAACGTATTGAACAGCTTCTATCAAACTGTAAATGCGTTCCGGGCTCGTCATTGTATTATTACAAACCTTTTTATAAATATTTAAATGCAATGTTTCAAAGTCTGTTGGAATCTTATCTGAGTTTACTCCATGCACCTTAACCAATTCATAATTAAACTTCCTTAATAAATTTATTATCCATTTTTTCATATCAAGACCTAACTTTAGCGCAAGATACTTATTCATTCATAAAATCAAGAAGACGGATTGCAACTCTCTATAATCATTGTCAATTATCGTTCAGCAAAATACATTCTGAATTGTATTCAGAGTGCATTGGAATGCAATGCTGACAACCCTTTTGAATGGATCGTAGTGGATAATGCTTCCGGTGATGAAAGTCGTGCCCTGATCACTCAAAAATATTCTTTTGTGAAGTGGATCGACATGAATTATAATGCCGGATTTGCCCGAGCCAATAATGAAGGGATCTGTCAATCTTCAGGTGATGTGGTTTTGCTGCTGAATCCTGATACC
>CAIMKO010000031.1 GCA_903841915.1 uncultured Chitinophagaceae bacterium
CGTAATTCCACTAATTGAGCCCTTACGATCGCAGGAACATCACTGCGTTTAAGGTCAACACTTGGTCCGAAAGAAAATCCCTGAATAGTAATAGTTGTTGCAGAGGATGCCGGATTAATGATGGCACTCAGTTTCTCTACATAACTTTTTTGCAGGATCCTGCGGTACTCATCAATCGGTTTATTACTGCTTAATTCACTGAACAGATCAGTTTGTACATCATTCAATAATTCCATTGCGTTGTACGCTTTATCCGCACCAAAGCGTTCCATGCAGATCTGCATACGGTTTAATCTGTCGGTACTGATCAGGCCTGCTAAACCGCCTTCTTGTGCAGCCGCAACCGGATCAAGAGAAACAGGATTATTAAACTTGTTCCATAGATCTTTTGCAACCAGCCATTTTGGTGTTTCAAATAATTGTTTATTTAAAAATTGAACGGCTTCTTTCTGGTAAGATTTAGATACTATTTCATAAACAGGTGCTTTTTCTTCTGCACTTTTGAAAGTTTCATAGATACCGCCAACGTTCTTAGTAACATGTCCAACATAACGACGGAACTGTCCGATCAACTGACCGTACATATTGGCAATATTTTCGTTCAGATCAGCTTCTTCATATGTCCACTCAGAAAGTTTAGGTAAAATGCGCTGAAGGTTCTTGATACCATACTCACTTGCTTTTACAGCATTATCACTAAGATCTTCACTCTGCGCTCTTGGGTCAGCAGGATTGCCGCTTTCGTAGGTTCCGAACCATGTACGCGGATTTGCTTTGTAAGCATCAATGATCATTTTGCTGCTTGCTTTCTTTTGATCTTCATCAGTTGTACCGGGTATAAAACCATAGCCCCATTTGATAGCCCAAAGGTCATAATCACCAATGCGTGGATATAAACCTGCTTTCGTAATATTATCTTCGGGTTGTGCCACATAATTGAAACGTGCATAATCCATGATAGAAGCTGTATGTCCGTTTGCTTCTATCCAGGCTTTATCACGCAATTTTTCAACCGGAGTCTTGCTGCTGCTGCCCATGTTATGACGTAAACCCAGGGTATGTCCAACTTCGTGGGAGGATACAAAACGGATCAGATCGCCCATTAATTCATCACTGAATTTCATACTTCTTGCACGAGGGTCAACTGCTGCAGTTTGAATCATATACCAATCATGTACCAGTTTCATCACATTATGATACCAGCCGATATGGCTTTCTAAGATCTCACCACTGCGAGGGTCATGAACATTAGGTCCGTATGCATTTTCAGTTTCAGATGCAAAATATCTCAGCACAGAAAAACGTGCATCTTCTGTACTCATGGTAGAATCATTTTCAGGCCATTCTTTTCCCATGATGGCATTTTTAAATCCTGCTTTCTCAAAAGCTTTCTGCCAGTCATTGATACCAGCTATCAAATACTTACGCCATTGTTTTGGAGTGGCCGGATCGATATAATAAATGATCGGTTTTTTGGGTTCAACCAATTCGCCTTTTAACCATTTATCGTAATCGCCCTCTTTAGGCTCTAAACGCCAGCGTACTGCAAATTCTTTGTTTTCTACCTGTTGCTGGTCATCACTATATTTTACAAAATCATCTGTAAAATATCCTACACGTTTGTCTGCCACTCTGTGTGCCATTGCTGTTTTAGGCAACAATAACAAAGAAGTATTCAGCTCAAGCGTAATTGCACCAGCTTGGGAAGCTGCAGGCAATGATGCGGAAGGGAATGGTGATGGTGCTGCAGCGCCAAATGGAGAAGCCCCGGCTGAAGAAAATGTTTTAATGGTTCTTATTTCTGTATTGATAGGATACGTAGAAATTTTTTGAATGAAAGATCTGTCTGCTGCTAAAGCAGTTAAACCATATCTTCTTTTTACATTTGGATTAATACTTACCGGCTGAATATCTCCTTTAAAAAAGTCAGTTACTTCTATCACCGATCCGCTGCTGTCTTTGCTGAAAGCTGCGATGGGAAATGCCTGTACTATTGCGTTAACATTAGAATTGGAAACGGCTTTATAAATATCATTGGTAGAATCTGCTGTGTTTACCAGAGTAACCACCCTTAAAAAAATGGTATTGCCGATCCCTTTTTCAAAGGTCAAGGTTTGCTGATTGGCAATCTCTCCACCATAACCTGCACCTGCAGGTACTTTTATAAAACGGGTAACGGCTAAGATCTCTCTGCCTAATAAACTGTCTTTTATTTCAAAGTAGTATTTGTCTTCTACTTTATGAACGATGAACAAACCTTTTTTAGTAACAGCTTTATCAGTTATTACTTCTTTATAAGGTTTGGGGCTGGCTGGTCTTGCACCTAAACCTGCTAATCCGTTCATATTGGGCATTCCGTTTGCAGGTCTTGCCGGGGTTGTTGGGATGCTATCTTTTTGTTGAGCCATAGCAGTGATGCCAGCCAACAAAAATGCAGCGATTAATAATTTTTTCATAAGTGTAGTTCGGTTATTTTAATAATAGCTTTAAAGATAAGTATGCGCGTAATACTATTTCATTATATTTTTTGAATTATTATGAACGGTGAAATATGGCTTTAAAACGGTTAACAGTGCTATTGCCACTACTTAATCGGCTTCCACTATCCTTTTTATTTCTATTAAGATCGGATTCCAGCCTTCGCCATTATTATAAACATCTTGGTATCTTTTTTCACCATCTGCGGCTGTTTCGAAACCATCCTGCGAAACGGTTAAAACTGTTTCACCATTTTGTTCTGATAGTTCATATGTGACATTGAGATAATTTTCCGGAATATCGGGCATGGTAGCATTGGGATCAATGACCGTATATTTCAATATTTTATTTACTTGAATTTCTTTGATGAAACCTTTTACAAAGACCATTGTTTTGCCTTCATAATTTCCCTGCCAGAGTAATGCACTGCCCACTTTCCAGTCAGATACTGTTTCACAGCCGAACATATATTTTTTTGTTTGTTCAGGATTTACCAATGCATCCCAAACTTTTGCAGGAGATGCGTTGATAGTTATTTTGTTTTGTAAGATCAGGTTTTGCATTTAATTTCTGATTTGTTTATTGAAGTTTTATAATTGAGTGCTTCATTTCATAAAGCTATGTAGTAGAAATGATCGGTGCAAGAACCGAAACCATAAAATTCAGTGGGATAATAAAAAAAGCGCCAATTATTATGAAATAGTTGACGCCTAGAAGGAATTTGAACTCTTTTACAACTTAATATTCAAACCAAATAGAACATTCGTTCCTGCCATTGGATAATATCCGTTCTCGGTAGTTAGTTTGCTGTTATAAACGTAAGCATAAGTCCAGCCATTGGGCTCATATTTTCTATTGAAAATATTATTTACCTGTGCAATGAGATC
>CAIMKO010000032.1 GCA_903841915.1 uncultured Chitinophagaceae bacterium
AGGTTGGACCAAGATAGATAAATAAGAATTCTATGCCTGTAGCCGTGGCTCTCCCTACACTTCCGAAAAAAGTCCATGCCGTGCAGTACACCGCCAATGATAATGCATAGATATAAGGGTTATTGATGATGCTTTTTTTCCGGGCTGATCTGAATTCTGCATAATAACCTACTCCAAAAAGAAGCAAGAGGTATAATACAGAATATATGATCACCAGATAATTACTCATCTTTATTGGATCGCGTTTTTTTTCTGTTAGTATCAGCTACCAGCCATATAAGAAAAATTGCAGCCAGCCAAAAAATAAAAATGTAAAAATAGAACTGAGGGACCCCTACAATAAGATCAGCACTGTTGGCCATTTTTAGAAAAGGGAAACTGAACAGCAGCATAAAAAGAATGCTGATAAAAAATAATTTCTGTTCTTTCAGTTTTTCTTTCATGCGATGATCTTATTCGTTTAATTGCAAAATCCAATTCTCAACATATCATTTAGGTAAAAATAATACCTCATCCATTTCATCCAAAAAAGGTAATACTGATCAAGACAAACATCAATGATAAATATCATCTTTGATTGCTCGACCAGTATTACCGGCTGTTCTAAGGGTTACAATGGTTTTACATCATAATCATCTAACTCTTCGCTTGCTTCAGGAAGATGATCATAATTTCCTTCCAATGCATATAAGCCAAAAAGTATAAATCCAATAGCGATCGGATAGAAAACACCAATAAAAACTCCCCATTGGATCTGAGTATCAATACCGGGTTTCTTTAAAATTTCACTGCTGGCAGTTTGCAAAAGGTAATGAATGGATAAGGGTCCTAAAATAACCCAAACTAAACCCATATATTTTTTTAGTGCATTCATGTTTTTATTTTTTATGATAAGAAGAATTTGTTTAACGGTTAACTTCAGGATCAATTTTATTGTTGATATAAATAGCTCCTATTATCATACAGATCGTTCCAATAATAATCGGGTACATCAATCCCACGATCTTATTATCAACATAAATCGTAGTAAGCAATGTTGCAATGAACGGAGTTAATCCGCCAAATACACCGTTACCGATATGATAAGGCAATGACATGGACGTATAACGGATCTTTGTCGGGAATAATTCCACAAGGAATGCCGCAATAGGGCCATAGACCATTGTTACATACAGTATCAGAATAAATACAACACCCACCATTTTCCAGTAATCACTGCTACTGATCGTTTTTGAAGTAGCAACAATCGGTTTTTTGGTTGTCTTGCCAGGAGTTGAATATGCCGTATCTGTTTTTGTTTGCACCTGACTCATTCCATCCGTATAAAATGTTTTTGTAACAACTTTACGAATAGAATCTGTTGTTGACGCAATCAATGTAACGGTTGTTTTCACTTCTTTCTTTTCTACGATCTCTGTTTTGTTTTTAACATCAACGGTATCATACAAGTTAGTGAAGAGATAATTATAAGAAAGAACCGCGAGTAACATACCTACTATCATGATCCATTTGCGGCCGATCTTATCACTCAATGATGCAAACACAACAAAGAATGGGGTTGCAAATAGGATCGCCCAAATAATTACAGTACGTGATTGATCAAATTCAACTTTACATACATTTTCAATAAATGATTGTGCATAGAATTGACCCGTATACCAAACCACACCTTGTCCCATGGTTGCACCAAATAAAGCCAGTAAAACCATTTTCAAATTGGCTTTGTGCCCGAAACTTTCTTTTAAAGGATTGACTGAAGTTTTTCCTTCTGTTTTTAGTTTTGCATACAAAGGAGATTCCTTCATCTTCAACCTGATATAAATAGAGACTACTACCAGAATAATTGAAATTAAAAATGGAATTCTCCATCCCCAATCATTGAATTTTGCGATTGATTTTGCTGCATCTGCATCCAGCATGTGACGGGTTAATAATATCACACCCAAAGAAATAAATAAACCTAATGTTGCAGTAGTTTGAATCCAGGAAGTAAAATATCCTCTTCTATGTGCAGGAGAATGTTCTGCAACATAAGTAGCGGCACCACCATATTCTCCACCCAATGCCAAACCTTGTATCAAACGTAGTATTAATACGAGTATGGGGGCTAAAAACCCTATATGGTCATAATTAGGGATACAACCTATTGCGAAAGTTGAACCACCCATTAGAACCAGCGTTAAGAGAAATGTGTATTTACGTCCCACCAGATCTCCCAATCTTCCAAATACCAGGGCGCCGAAGGGGCGAACGATGAAACCTGCAGCGAATGTTGCCAATGTAGACAGCAATGCCGCAGTTGGATTGGTTTTCGGAAAAAATTGATTTGCAATTACAACGGCGAGACTTCCGAAAATATAGAAATCATACCATTCAATTAAGGTTCCCAAAGATGATGCTC
>CAIMKO010000033.1 GCA_903841915.1 uncultured Chitinophagaceae bacterium
TCCGCCTTCGTTTGGCAATGCACCTACCCCATTGATGAAAATATCAGAGAGATAAAAGCTTGTTCCAAAATTTCTGTCAAATATCAATAAGATAAATCCTGATAATAAAACGGGGAATGATAATACACCCAGAACGGCAGTAAAGAATAATGCCCAGATGGTCAATGGCAATCTCGTCATGCTCATTCCTTTGGTACGCATGTTCAATATCGTTGCGATATAATTCAGGCCACCCAATAAAGAGGATACCACAAATAATGCCATGGCAACGATCCAGAGATCCATACCTGTCTTGGAACCGGGAGAAGCACTACCCAATGCACTCAAAGGAGGATAAGCAGTCCAGCCACCACTGAATGGTCCGGTTTCAACAAACATGGAAGACAACATCACACAACTAGCTGCAAAGAAGAACCAGTAAGAAAGCATATTCATGAACGGCGATGCCATATCTCTTGCACCAATCTGTAATGGAATTAAAAAGTTTGCAAATGTCCCGCTCAATCCTGCTGTCAATACAAAGAACACCAATACAGTTCCGTGTGTGGTTACCAATGCATAATATGCTTCAGGAGTAATTTGTCCATCTTTCACCCACCATTTTCCTAAGATATCTTCCAACCAGTAAAAATGAGAATCGGGATATCCTAATTGCAAGCGAAACAACACACTCATCAATCCACCCAATACGGCCCAAACCATTCCGGTGATCAGGAATTGTTTTGCGATCATTTTATGATCCTGACTAAACACATATTTAGTAATAAATGTTTCGTGGTGATGATGCATATGACCATCGCCATGTGTATCATGCGAAGTTGAAACATCAACTGAATGGTGAAGAGCTGCTTCGTTACTCATATATAATCTTTGATTCGAGTTAGTAATTTATAACAACCAAAATACTTTGGTTATGATTCACATTAATTTTTGGCGATTGCTTTTGCTGTACTGTCTGCTTTCGGTGCTGATGGGTCTTTTTCCGGGAATGATTGGAAGTACAAAGGCTTTTGTTTTGCCATCCAAAGATCATAATCTTCCTGTTCTACTACTTCGATCACGCCTTTCATGGAATAGTGACCATTACCGCACATCTGATCGCAACTGATCTCGTACTGAAAATTAGGATTGTTGGTGATCTTCTTCATTTCAGCCGTAGTGAACTTTGGTGTGAACCATAAAGTGGTAGGAATACCGGGAACTGCATCCATCTTTAAACGGAACTGAGATAAACCAACATCGTGTATCACATCTCTTGAGCCGATAATTAATTTTACAGGTTTGCCTTTTACAACATACATGGTTTGTTCCTGAACAATATCATCATGTGTGGCAGGATCATCTTTTAAATTTAAGGAAGCACTATCTCTCCAGATCAATCCCAATGAATTAGTAGCGGGATCAATATTCTTATAATATTTTTTGCCAAAAACACCGTCTTTTCCGGGATAACGGAATATCCATCCGAATTGTTTTCCTGTTACTTCAACCACCATTGCATCTTTCGGCGCATCACTCGTGAAATAACTCCAGTTACGCAATCCTATTATAACCAATACGGTTAATACGATCGCAGGAACACCTGTCCATAATGCTTCTAATTTATTGCTGTGCGCAAAATAAACAACCTTACGTTTATCGTTTTCCTGGTACTTATAAGCGAACCAGAATAATAGAATTTGAGTGATGATAAAAACGATACCGGTGATGGATAAGGTTAACCAAAGCATGGAATCCACTCTCTCACCCTGTACACTTGCAGATTCGTGTGCCAATAAAGTTTTACCGAAAAGAAGACTGTTGCAGTACCACACACCGATCAAGCCCAATACCAGGAAACTTACCATTAAAAAGCCATTCACCTTATTGGTGTTCTTGCGATTTTGTTCTTCTCCTTTTAATATGGCTACGTATTCGCTTGCTTTCGAAATCTGAAAGATGATGAGGAATACCAGAATAATTACTGCTACTGTTAAATTAAATGTCATATTGTTAGGTTTGCGATGCTTAATATAGTAACAATCAAACGGGCGATATGTTATTTGAGCTTATGTATGATGTATGATACTTTCTTTTAAGAATGGATGATATTTTACGATCAATGGTTTTTTAGCTAAGGCTTTTGCAACAAAGAATATCATCAATCCTACAAATAAACTTAAAATTCCGAAATCGAGCCATCCCAATGTTACAACTTCTTTGCTGATACTTCCCATCACCATTTGATAAAAATCTATCCAATGCCCGAAAATGATCAATACTGCCATAAAAGTTACCATGGTATAGTTTCTTTTGGCAGAGCTTTTCATCAGGATCAATAAAGGACAAATAAAGTTGATGATCAGATTCAGGAAGAAAATTCCCTTATACGGCCCCTGTACCCTATGTTTGAAATACAGTGTTTCTTCAGGCTGATTTGAATACCAGATCAGCATATATTGAGAGAACCATAAATAAGTCCAGAAGATAGAGAACGCAAACATGAATTTTCCAAGATCATGCAAATGTTCCTGATTGGTATATTCCAGATAACCCTTGTTCTTCATGTAGATCACCCATAATGCAATTAAACTCATCCCGCTCACGAATGAACTTGCAAATGTGTACCAGCTGTACATCGTACTGTACCAATGCGCATCCAGGCTCATTAACCATAACCATGGAACGGTTGATCCAACAGTTAATGCAAACCATACGGTGAATAATGCCGCTCTAACTGTATTTCTCCAGATGAATGATGTTCCAGTTTCTCCGTTAAATGCTGCCGCATCTGCTTCACTGCTTATTTGTCGCATTCTCCATCCTAGTAAACTCCATAAACCAACAGCCAATAATGTCCAGATGGTAAAGAACTTCACATTCAGGAATCCTGATTTACCTTTCAATATTTCATCATTGGCAACAGCGTTTGTGTCTAACCAATGGTAGATATGATGATTACCGGAGAAAACAACGAACAATAAAACCGCAACGGTTATAGAACCGAAGATCGGAACCATGGTAGAGATCGCTTCAGGAATACGACGGAAAGATTGTTGCCATCCTCCCATTGCTAAAGTGGTTACACATATAAAAAACATACTGGCATTGGTAACCAATGTCCAGAAAATAGTGTTGTACATGATCGTGCCGATGAACACAGCCTGCTCTTCTTCCGTTCCTCTTCCTTTGGTAATGAAACCAATGATCAGAGCCACCAAACCCACGCCGATTAAAGCGAATGCCCATGTTTTGAGTTTTGCCGGAATTTCAAAATGTTCTTTAATAGATGACATGTTAATCTTTTATATCAGTTGTAAAATTTATTAATTCTTAGCAGTGGCGTCAGCAGCTGCAGCAGCAGGTTTTGCTTCTGCCTGTTTCAACTTAATATATCTGATGATCTGCCAGCGTTGTTTACGATTTAATTGCGATGCATAACTTCCCATCAGGTTCTTTCCGTACATCACAGAATAAAACATTTGTCCTTCAGGCATTTTTTCTGCATAAGGATCTCCCAAAAATGCTCTTGGTTTTGCAGCAAAAGGGCCGGTTCCATCTTTGTATAAAGGACCATTACCGTCCAATTTTGTTCCATGACAAATACCACAGTTAATTAAATACAATCTTTCTGTTTCTGTATATTCTGCTTTCGATAAAGAATCAACAGGACTCTTCACTTGTTTTGCTGCAGTATAATTGGTTGTATCACCGGCCGCATCTTTTGCCAATGGAAAAGGAAATTCTTCTCCACGTGCGATCGTTCCGGCAACAGGCATATTTGTATAGTTGATACCCAGCTCTGCTAAATTGCTATGATCAGCATAGGTTTCATAGGCACGGCTGTATGCCATATCAGGCATGTACACATTACTTGGCTTACGTTGTACATCGTTGCAACTAATGATCGCTGCACCTGTAATTACAAAAGCTGTTATGATAAATAATTTCTTCATCGTCATTCAATTCTTATGATTAAGCAGCAACAATTTTATTTTGAAAAGGAACTTCATCTTTATCATATCTTCCTAACCACCATCCGGCTTCTGCAATTTGAACATCTGTTTCTACAGCGCCTGCATTTGATAAAAAGGAAGTAAGATCATCCACATTTGTTTTATCGGTTGTTTCGATCACCATCACAAAAAGATCATCTGTTGCACGCGCATGAAAATGATGTTTCTTAATGAACGGAGATAGCTGACAGAGATAACAAAACGTAAGTACCATACCTACTGCTGCAAACAATACCGTTAACTCGAAAGTAATGGGTATCCATGCAGGTAAGGCAAAATGCGGTTTACCCCCGATGTTCAAAGGCCAGTCGTAACTCAATATCCAACTGATACAACCCAATGCGGTCGATGTTCCGGTGATACCGTAAATAAAGCCGGCTGTATGTAAACTTGTTTCGCGTAAACCCAATGCATGATCTAAACCATGCACCGCGAAAGGTGTATACACATCATGAATTTTATACCCTGCAGTACGAACTTTTTTTACTGCGGGAAATAAAGTTGCCTCATCATCAAAACAGCCAACTACGAATTTCTTTTTTGCCATATCAATCTTCCCTTTCAGGAATTTATTGTTAAGAAATGATCTTTACTTTTTATTAATTCGATCCGTCGTTTTCAACTACTGTGTGCCCATGTCCGCTATGTGCAAACACTTCCGGTGCCACATGCTCCAGATGCCCCATCTTATCCTTATAACTTTCACCTGTTGTCTTCAATACATACTTGATCTCAGCGATCGCGATCACAGGGAAATATTTTGCAAACAGGAAGAAGCAGGTAAAAAATAGTCCGAATGTTCCTGTATAAAATCCGATCTCCCAAATGGTAGGACTATAATATACAGACCATGCAGAAGGAAGATAATCACGATACAATGAAGTAACGATGATCACAAAACGTTCGAACCACATACCAATATTTACGATCACACTCATAAAGAATGTAACAAACAAATTTCTTCTCATTTTACGGAACCAGAATATCTGCGGACTTAATACGTTACATGCCATCATTCCCCAATAACTCCATCCGTAAGGACTGAATAAATTAGCACGGCTATACCAGAAAGTATATCCTTCATATTTGTTCTGACTATACCATCCCATGAATAATTCGGTGAGATAGGCAACACCCACGATCGAACCGGTTAAAACAATTACTTTATTCATTGCTTCAATATGCCCCATCGTAATATAATCCTGCATACCGAATACTTTTCTGATGATCACCATCAACGTTTGCACCATGGCAAAACCTGAGAAGATCGCACCGGCAACAAAGTATGGAGGGAAGATCGTTGTATGCCATCCCGGAACTACGGATGTAGCAAAGTCAAATGATACGATCGTGTGTACTGATAATACCAGTGGAGTAGATAAACCAGCCAGCACTAAAGACAATGATTCATGTCTCTGCCAGTGTTTAGTAGACCCTGTCCAGCCAAAAGATGCAACACCATATAAATGTTTGCGCAATTTTGTTTTAGCACGATCACGAACAGTTGCCAGATCGGGTAACAAACCACTATACCAGAATAATAATGATACGGTGAAATAAGTAGAGATCGCGAATACATCCCATAACAACGGTGAGTTAAAATTCACCCATAAAGGACCACGTGTATTTGCATAAGGTAAAACGAAGAATGCCATCCACACACGACCCATATGCCAGATTGGAAACTGACCCGCACACATTACCGCAAAGATGGTCATTGCTTCTGCAGCGCGGTTTACGCCGGTTCTCCATCCCTGACGGAATAATAAAAGGATCGCTGAGATCAATGTACCTGCGTGACCAATACCTACCCACCACACGAAGTTGGTGATATCCCAACCCCATCCGATCGTCTTATTCAGATTCCACTGACCAATACCATAAGTTACATCTCTGTACAAAGCATACACACCAAATAATAATAATGCTACTGCAATGTAAAAGCCAATGTACCAAAGTTTACTTGGCTTAGCTTCAATAGGGCGAACAATATCTTCCGTTACATCGTGATAGGTTTTTGTACCATACACCAACGGTTCCCTGAGCTGTGATTCGTACTTTAAATGCATCTGGTCTCGGTATTTAGCAGTTCATATATTTTATGTATGAACTAACGTTTTATATTTTTTGTTAATCAGCTTTTACTCTTTATTCAACGTTCTTATTTCTTCTCTGCAGGCTCTGCTACTTTCTTATCTTCTTTCTTTTCCTCTTTTTTTTCATCCTTCTTTTCATCCTTCAGCCACTCGTCTTTTTCCTGTGTATCCAGATTTCTCACTTTTGCCAGATAGTTTACATTCGGCATTACGTGCAGTTGTTCCAATGAATAGAAAGTACGCAATGCATTATCAATCCTTGCCATAGTAATCGCACTGTGCTTATCATTTACATTTCCAAAAACAATGGCATCGGTTGGACATGCTTGCTGACAAGCAACTTTCACATCCCACTCATTATTTTCTCCGCTCTTTAAAGGACGACTTTCTTTCTTGGCTTTTAATTTTCCTTCCTGTAATCGTTGAACGCAGAAAGAACATTTTTCGATCACACCACGAGAACGAACTGTAACATCAGGATTCAACACCATTCTTGTTAGGTCGTCATTCATGTTCAATACCACATCATTTACAACTTCAGTTTGATTATCGGGGAAGCTATCAGCGCCAGTATAATCAGCCCAGTTAAAACGACGTACTTTATAAGGACAGTTGTTGGCACAATATCTTGTACCGATACAACGGTTATAAGTCATTTGATTCAATCCTTCACTGCTGTGGTTGGTTGCGGCAACTGGACAAACATTTTCGCAAGGTGCATTATCACAATGCTGACACATCAAGGGTTGGAAAACAACCTTTGGATTTTCTATATCACCCGTGTAATAACGATCGATACGCAACCAGTGCATATCGTGGAAACGCAATACTTCCGGTTTACCAACAACAGATACATTGTTTTCAGCATGACAAGCCACCACACAAGCAGCACATCCTGTACAAGTGTTTAAGTCAACACTCATTCCCCATTTGATACCCGGCTTATCGAAATACGGATAGATCGTTCCGTTCTTTTCATAATTAGCAATTCCACCGTATGGTGCTAATTCTTTTTCTCTGTCATCCAGAATTTCAGTCGGCTCTGCTTTAAAATCAGCCAGCGTCAATTCTTTCATTATTTCAGTACGATTACCTTGTGCGGTATTATAGGTTCCGTGCGTTTGTGTTAAGGCAACTTTATATAATTCATCTGTGAGTTCTACTGCAACATCGGCTACTGCATAACTTACAGTGCCTGCATTCAGACTTGCAAAGCCAAACACATTTTTACCTGCCTCATCTGCAGATTTGCCAATTTCTTTTGTACGACCATATCCAATCGCAATACCGATCGTGTTATTTTCTGTACCCGGTATGATCAATGCAGGCAATGAAACAGATTTGCCGTTTACGGTAACTTTTACAACTTTCTTAGGCGGCTGAACTTCATAAGCATCAGCCTGACCATTATTGGTCAAGTCGATATTCAGTAGTGTTTTTGCCATTGCAGGAGAAACGATCACATAGTTATCCCATGTTGCTCTTGTTACCGGATCGGGTAATTCCTGCAGCCATGGATTAGATGCGCCGTTTACGCCAACAGAAACTTTTTCATACAATACCAATTCGATCTTGCCGGCTTTTTTTGCAGCAAGAATTGCAGCAGTTGCAGCAGCGACCACACCATTATTGAATGCTGCAGAAGCAGGATTGGATGCTGTAGGATTAATTACGCCATCCTGTAACGCTTTATTCCATCCGTTTTCTCCACCAACCTTATTGCCCCAATATGATTTTAAATAAGAAACATATTCCGTATTTGCAGCAGCCCATTTCAATAAACTATCCTGCCATTGACGCGTTTTGAATAAAGGCGCAATGGTAGGTTGCAAGAATGAAATATAGCCCGGCTTTACTTCAGCATCGCCCCAGCTTTCCAGATAATGATGATCAGGAATAACATATTTACAAAGCTGTGCTGTTTCATCATTTTTTGGATTGAATGAAACAGAAGCTTTTACTTTTTTAAGTCCTGCTTTAAATTTCTCTGCATCATACCAAGTATAAGCAGGGTTCGCGCCAACGATTAACAATGCAGCAACATTGCCTGCGTTCATATCATCTACTAATTTCGAAAATTCACTGTCAATTCCCTGACGCGTATTATAAGTAGAAGACCAGTCGATTGTATTACCATTAGATTGTAAAGCATCATTGATTGCATTTACAATGATCTGTACGTTTACATCATTGCTTCCGCTGACAACAATGGCTTGTCCTTTATTGGCCAATAATTGAGTAGATGTCTTAGCAACATTTGCCAATAATTTAGGATCATCCAGGAATGCAGCTTTGCCTGTGATAGAATTCAGCAAAGCCAATGCAATAGCACCTGTTTGAGAAGGACGATGCAAATATCTTTCATCTGCATTGGAACCTGTTAAGCTTGCTACACTTTCAAAATGAATGTGCTTGCTCATATCAGGTTTTTGCTCGTTGATCTTCTTTCCTTTTGAATATTGTTTTGCAAATTCAACCGGACTTAACCAGGTACCCAGAAAATCGGCACCCAGACTCACGATCAATCTTGCATTATTAAAACGATAAGAAGGAATTGCTTTTTTTCCGTAAGAAGCTTCATTGGCCAATAATATCCCGCTGTAAGAAACAGCATCATACACCACATGTTTACTTCCCGGATATTTTGCTAAAAATTGATTAATGATTTCTTTTGATGATGGAGAAGTAATGCTGTTGCTCAACAGTACAACCGGTTTACCTGTAATGGCTTCGGCAACTGCTTTATCTATTGCTTCGAATGTTACTTCTTTTGTATCGATGGTAGGGAAACGCAATCTGGCCGTATCATAAAGATCCAGAACAGAAGCCTGCACTCTGGCAGATGTTCCACCTGCAGTGATCGGGCTTAATTCATTTCCTTCGATCTTGATAGGGCGACCATCTCTCACTTTCGCTAAAACGCTGATCACATCACCATCCTGTGTATAAGTGGTAGCATAATAATTAGCCACTCCTGGAACAATATCTTCAGGTCTATTTACAAAAGGAATTGCCTTTTTTACAGGCGTTTCACAACTTGCTGCAATAGCAGCTGCCGCAGTACTGAAACCTACATATTTCAAGAAATCTCTGCGTGGCGTTTTAGATTCCAGGAAGCCCTTATCATCTGCTTCAAATGGTAATTCTTCGCCGAATTCATCTTTCGCTGATTGCTGATAAGCTTCAGAATTATTCAGCTCTCCAAAACTTTGCCAATACTTTTTTTGCTCCATTATATCAATTTGACAATTTGAGAATTTGGTAGTTCTGCAACGATTCCCTTTTTATTCAAACCGTGATTGCAGATTTCAATTCAACATTAATAGTGACATTTCTGACACTCAGTTCCGCCAATTTTTTCTACAGTAATTCCTTTCGCGCTATCGATCTTCCCGTTCTTTAAATCTTCGTGATATTTTTCGTAGATACTATAGAAACCATTTTCTTTAAACTGAACCTTGGTTTCTCTGTGACAGTTGATACACCAACCCATGCTCAGATCAGCGAATTGTTTTACTTCATCCATATTCGTGATCTCACCATGACAGGTCTGGCATTGTACCTTGCCTGCTTTGATATGCTGTGAGTGATTGAAATAAACGTGATCAGGCAGGTTATGTATTTTAACCCACTCGATTGGTTTTGCTTTTGATGGATCCCAAGGCTTACCCGGCGTAAATCCGGCATATTCATATAATTTCTGGATCTGTGCAGTACCATTTACTTCTTCCCCTTCTTCTGTATAGAATTTAGGGCCTTTGTATTCATTGATGGCCATATGGCAATTCATACAAACATTCAAAGAAGGGATGCTTGCATGTTTACTATCCTGTGCTCCGCCATGGCAATACAAACAGTTTACCTGATTGATACCGGCGTGCACTTTATGAGAATAATAAATGGGTTGTTCCGGCTGATAGTTTTTATTGCGACCTAAACCAATAGCACCCTTTGTTGTATAATAACCACCTACTAAGAAAAGTATCACCGTTACAAATGCGATATACGCTTTATTTCTCCAGAAAGGAACCGGCTCAGGAGCAAGTACGCCTTCTTTATCATCCGATAATTTTCTCAGATTACTGTTTACCTGCATCAGGGTAAATGCAATGATGGCAAGTATCAGGGTAAGGATACCAAACAGCAGTGTACTGTCACCTTCAGGAGCAGGAGCACCACTTGCAGCAGCAGGTGCCACAGCAGGTTTCCACTCTTTAATGTATTTTAAAATAGCGCCGATCTCAGCATCTGTAAGATTGGGGAACAGGTTCATCGCCGTTTTGTTAAACTCGTTGTACAAGTTATTGGCGTAGGGGTCTCCCGTTTTCAGGAAAGCCTGATTGTTCTTGATCCATGAATACAATTTTTTCTGATCAGGCCAGCGGTCCTGAACGCCTAATAAGGCAGGTCCGGTAAGCTTTTTATCGATCGCATGACAGGCTGCGCAATTCTGGGAAAACAGTGCTTTACCATCTTGTGCATTCACTACATTGCCGAAAAATAAGCTCAGAAAAACAATTGTACTGAGGAGAATGGTCTTGGTTATACTTCTGTGAGATATCATATTCACAATCTATTGTTCTTAGTGTGGAAAAATTACCATGAACGCTTGCAAAAATAGGGTAGTAACAGCACAAAAACACAATGTTAAAAAAAATTTTTTAGCCTTATCTGGCCTGCATTTCAGAGGATTGCAGGGTTTTGATTCGATTTATGTCATTTTTTTGTAACTGAAATTGTTGTATGGCTTTATTTAATTTTAGCCGAAAGATTAGTCAGAATTTTATCCCATTTTTGAACCATGTTTCAAGATCTTAAAGAAAAATGGAAAGTAGACTGGCTTCAGTTCACCCTAATTATCTGCACTTTCGCCTTCGGGGGAAGTTTTTGTGGCTATGCAGGAAAGAAGATCCTTTCCGCTTTAACAATTGAATCCGGTCTTGGAAGGGTCATTCTTTATATACTTATTGTCTGCATCATCTGGCCTTTTTCGGTCTTGCTCGTAAGCATACCCTTCGGTCAATTTTCCTTTTTCAAGGATTATATTCAAAGGATTCTGCGTAGGTTTTCGCAAACAAAACAAAATAGTATCGCCATTTTCGCATCAGGTACGGGTACGAATGCAAGAAAGATCCTCGAACATTTTGCCAACCATCCTTCGATACGCATTGCCCTGATCGTTTCCAATAAACCAAATGCCGGTGTATTAGAGATCGCCAAAGAATATCAGGTTCCTGCATTAATCATAGAGAAAGAGCGATTTTTCAGGGGAGATACTTACTTGAGCGTTCTGAGGTCTGCCCATATCGACTTTATTGTGTTGGCGGGGTTTTTATGGAAAGTCCCTTCTGCTTTGATCGCAGCTTATCCCAATAAGATCGTCAATATCCATCCTGCATTACTACCCAAATATGGTGGAAAAGGCATGTACGGGCAATTTGTTCATGAGGCAGTCATTAACGCAAAGGAGAGAGAAAGCGGTATCACTATTCATTATGTGGATGATGCATATGATCACGGCTCAACGATATTTCAGGCAACCTGCCCTGTTTTACCGGAAGATACACCCGATGAATTGGCCAAACGGATTCATGCACTGGAACATGCGCATTTTGCAAGCATCATAGAACAGTGTTTATTGAAATAAGCCTGATTTCAGCTTAAATTATTTAATAAAATACTAGTCCCGGCGAAGTAATAGGGATTGATCTTCGAAATAAAAACAAGCTCCTTTGTAAAAAACAAGTGTTCGACTGAGGTTCGACTGAGGTTCGACGGGTACTTTTATGTGTTGCCGCCAAAGGCTAATAATAATGATACATGGATAAAATGATTGCTCCCTTATCCGGGTATCCTCGAAATATATTTCTCTATTTCTTTGATCTGATCCAACACCTGCTTGGTCTTGGGCTTACAGGCCTTGGCTTTACGGAAGAAATCCTTGGCAGCTTTGAACTCTCTTTTATTCATGAAGATCTGGCACATGCTTAAATAAGCAACGGCTTCACTTTCTTTATCGGCAATACCCAATCGAATGGCAGCGCGAACATAGCCTTCAGCCTGACGAAGATCCCCCTTCTGCATGGCCATCATTCCCAATTGCAATTTATTGGCACTTTCTGCTTCGGGCATCGGTGAGCCCAGTGAAGAACTTTTCTTCAAATGCTTTTCAGCGCTGTCGAAATCCTGTTCCATCATGGAAAGATTCCCTTTGATGGTATAATAAGTAGAACGAACGGGCGTATATAATAGTCCCGGAAACCAAACTGTATCTAATATCTTTTTTACTTCTTCTACCCTGCCCTGTTCCATGGGTTCCTGGATCAAACGCAAGGGACCGATAAAAAAGTGACTGAACAAACCTATTACGGCAATAAAGTATAGCACGAAAGAAGGCCAGAATCCGGATACGATATTGACAGCGATTGCTGCAACAACAGCCACCAGACTTAACCAAAAACGATATTTGATAATTATGTTGTAAAACTTCATAGTATTGATTTGAGGGCTGCAAAGATAAGGCGCAGCTTAATATTTATCATCATTCACTTCTATCCAGTAGCCATCGGGGTCCTGTAACCATAATTGATGAACACCATCCGTTCTGGTACTGAATACTTGTTTATTTCCGCTTACATCCTCAAAAAGAAACTCCTTCTTTTTAAGCAATTCGGCAAAAACAACAATATCAGGAACACTAAAACAGGTATGTTGATTTTTATAATATTCTTTTTTAGCATCAGCACCCTGTATGATATGCAGCATCGTATGCGCCCCTGTTTTAAGCCAGATATGCTTGCCATCATGAAATGGTTCGGGAACTGTATCCAATCCAAGGATCTGTTTATAAAAGTTTCCGGATTTGTTTACATCTATTACATAGATCGCTGTATGATTTAATACCGCTTTTTGTTTGGTTTGATCTTGAGCAAACAAAAACGAACAACTCAATAATGCAACAACTGCAATCACTATATATTTCATAAACAACATTAAGCATTGAAAATACCCAAAATAAAATTTATAAAATAAAGGTTTATATGAAACTGTTATTTTTGCCGAAGTTCATCTCTTTGGTCCCGTAGTTCAATGGATAGAATAGAAGTTTCCTAA
>CAIMKO010000034.1 GCA_903841915.1 uncultured Chitinophagaceae bacterium
TGCTAAAATGTATTTTATTGAACAGATTCCTTCAAACATGTTGATCGATCCCAACGGAAAAATTATCGGTAAGAATTTAAGAGGCTCTGAATTAACTGCTAAGCTGGTTGAAATCTTGAAGTAGTCTTTGGTCAAAGGAAAATATTCTCATATTCTTTTGCATCAAATCCTACTGAAACAATTTCTCCTTTTTCGTTTTCAATAACCGGACGTTTGATAATACTTGTAGAAGCTGTCATTACAACAATGGCAGCTTTTTCGTTGCTGATCTTATTTTGTTCAACAGCATCTAATCCACGCCAGGTAGCACTTTTCTTATTCAACAAAACTTCCCAGCCTTTCTGTTTGCACCAGCTTTTTAATTTGCCTGCAGTAATTCCTTCTGTTTTATAATTATGGAACCGATAGCTTATTTTATGTGCTTTCAACCAATCCAGCGTTTTTTTAACTGTATCACAATTGGGTATTCCGTAAATAGTCAACATTTTTTCTTTTTTTGCGACAAATCTACGATTCTATGAATGCTTCTACCTATTTCGAGTTGAAAGAAATACAAAAACTCTTAAATTGCAGCTATAGGCATGAAGTGGATATTTACAACTTTTATTCTTATTTTAATTAGTGTTTCTGTTATTTATGCCCAAAATAACAGTCAAAAAAAATCTTTTGCCGCTGTCATAGGAAATGTGCAAGATGCATCCACTCTAAAAGCAGTAAGCGGTGCATCTGTAACTATTTTTTCAAAAGTGGATTCAACTCAAAAGCAAACACTTATTACAGATAAAAATGGCTTGTTTAATTTCAAAAATCTTTCTTATGGTTTTTATAAATTGAAAATATGCTTTACAGGTTATGCTAATTATACAGTAGATAGTGTTTGGTTGCATGCTGAAAAAGAAGAAGTGGTATTTAACGATATTCAATTAAAAGTAACAAGTAACACTTTGGATGAAGTTGTTGTGTACTCTGAGAAAAAGTTATTTGAAGATAAGAATGGTACTCTTACTTATAACGTAAGTGAAAGCCCGATTGCAAATGGTGCAAGTACTGCAGATATGATGAAGAATGTACCCTTAGTAAATACAAATCCTGATGGTTCATTAACCGTTAAAGGAAAACCGCCATTGATCTTAATTGATGAAAAACCAACTAATTTAAATGCGCAACAATTATCAGATTTATTAGAAAGCCTTCCTGCTAATGTAATTGAGAAAGTTGAAGTAATGCAAACGCCACCACCTGAATATGCAACTTACGATGGCAGTGTTATAAATATTGTAACTAAAAAAGGAAGAGTGGGTTTGTATCAGCGTTATGCAGTAAGCGGTGGAACAAAAGGAGAGGGCTCTGCTTCTTCCAGTATTAATTATAAATCACAAGGATTTTCTTTCGCAGGAAATGTGAGCATCGGTGCCGGTCAAGCTTATGGTAATTCATGGTCCCACAGAGAAAATTTTTATACAGATTCTGTTGATTATTTTTATACAACAAGTTCGTACTTTAATAAAAACTGGCATCCAAATCTGCGTTTGCAAACCGACATTGATTTGAACAAACGAAATAGTCTGGGTTTTGTTTATCAGGGTAATACCAATTATTTCAACAATAATAGTACTACCCAATATTTAAATATGGATAGCAATTTAAATGTTTGGAAAGCAAGTAACAGAACCATTGGTTATACAGGAAGTTCCTACAGCCATGGTGTTAGCGGATCGTATCAATGGAAAGGGAAAAATCCAGTTGAAAAATTACAAGTGTATTCCGGGATTAATTTTGGTAAGAATGAAAATGATAAAGATTTTTATCAGCAATATTTGATGTATAATTTCATGCCAACAGGACTGGATTCTACACAAAATCAATTTGCAAATAATTACAGTACTGCTTATTACTTAAAGTTAAACTATAATAAACCATTAAATTTGGAAGGCACTATCCTTGTAACAACAGGCGCTTCAGTTACACAGAATAATTATCATAATATTCTTAACAGTAATTATTTTAATAGAACCGATAGTAATTTTTATTTGAATGATTTATTGAGTAATAATTTTTTCTTTTATCAAACTTTGTATACAGCAAGAGCAGGAATGGTAATTGGTTTACCCAATCGGTGGAGATTGATTTTTGGTGCACAAGCTGAATACACTTCTGCATCATTCCAGTTCATAAAGGGGAATGCAGTTGACGCTAACAATGCCTATTGGCGTGTATTGCCAAACATAACTCTTAGAAAAGAATTTAGTAAACATTTTAATACGGCAGTAACCTATCGGGAAACAATTAGAAGACCGGGAATGACAGAGCTTAATCCCACTGTAGATTACAGCGATCCCTATAATATACGTTTCGGTAATCCTTATGTACAACCTTCTTTAACTCAAAATATTGAGTTCAATCTCAGTTACGCTGAAAATAAATTCAATCTTAATTCAAGTTTTGGGTACAACAAGATAAAAGATGTTTTCAGTTCGGTTCGTACATTAATAACAACCGGCAAAACACAAACTACCTATCAAAATATTTCGGATCAGGATGAATATCATGCAAGTTTATGGAGTAGTATTACAATAGCTAAAAAGTTCAGAGTAAATGTAAGCTCCGGAATTAATTACAACCGATATAGTGATATTGAAAAACTATTGTATCGTTATGTTGATGGAGGTACAACTTATGTTGGTTTGAATTACAGCTATTCTCCCGATAATTTAACAGTGATTGAAGCAAGTAACAGATATAATAATTTCTCTAATCCGCAGGGAAGAACACAGAGTAATATCAATATGACATTAAGTGTTCAGCATAAGTTCTTCAATAAAAAATTGGTTATAAACTTTACTGCAATAGATCCGTTGGGATTAACAAAATATGAAGGTTATACTTCGGGTACTAATTTTATCATTAACAGTTATAGTGTTAGCAATACAAGAAATTTTAGATTAACAGTAAGCTATCAGATCAATAAGACTTTCATTAAGCGCAATAATAAAAACAATAAAGATGTGTATGAAAGTATTAAAAGGAAAACCAACTAATATCCTGATAAGATTGATTCTCCTTCTGTTAATTCCTTTTCAAATTGAAGTATATAACATTCTCTGATTCAGCTGCCTCTGATTTCTTGTCGATCATTCGTTCACGGCATTGGCGTACTTCTTTTAAATTTCGTAAAGAGTTATACAGTTTGTAAAGAAATGATCCTTGCTGCCAGCCAGCTTTCTTTGATTGGGATCATCCAGTTGCAGAGAAATGATTTTTTATCAGCCACCAGATTGTTGAAATAAATAGTATCGTGGGTAATAAAATTATTCTCAATGCTGTAATTCAATTGTGCCAACGGAAGCAACTGCACTTTCTCTTTTACAA
>CAIMKO010000035.1 GCA_903841915.1 uncultured Chitinophagaceae bacterium
AGAATATTTTTCCGACTCGTTGTTTACCCAACCCGGCAAGCTGAATACTTTAATTCAGAATAAATACAATACCTGAATCTCCATGATACATATAAAGGATTCCTTCGCTGAGTAACGAAGGATGAACAGAGAATGGAAGAAGGATGAGCGAATCGACCCTATACTCATGCCGAACTTATGCTTTTACTGAACTACTGAAAAGCGATACCCACTTTTCGTTCAGTAAATCTTTCTTTTATTTCATCGAGAATAGCGGGATCATCAATGGTTGATGGAACTGTGAATGGAGCACCGTCTGCCATCATTCGCATGGTCTTCCGCAGGATCTTACCGCTTCTTGTTTTTGGTAACCGCTTTACCAGTAAAGCATTCCTGAAGTAAGCAACAGCGCCGATCTGATCTCTTACCAATTGTACGAGTTCATTTTCCAGTTCCAGTTCTTCATTGTGGTGATTATCCTTCATCACTAATAAACCAATCGGTCTTTGTCCGCGTAATTCATCCGCAATACCGATCACGGCGCATTCCGCAACGGCCGGATGTCTAGCAATGATCTCTTCCATTTCGCCTGTACTTAAACGATGTCCAGCAACATTGATCACATCATCGATCCTGCCCATGATAAAGAAATAGCCTTCTTTATCTAAGTGTCCGCCATCACCCGTTAAATAATAACCCGGGAAATGATAGAGATAGGATTCTTTGAACCATTCATCATTCTTCCACAAAGTGGGCAGGCATCCCGGAGGCAATGGCAATTTAACTGCCACGAAACCTTCTTCATTATCTGCTGTGATCACGGAACCGTCATCTTCCAATATCCTTACATCGAATCCGCAAATGGGCTTGCCTGCGCTTCCTGCTTTTGCAGGTATTTGTTCAATGCCCATCATGATGCCCAGCATCGGCCAGCCGCTTTCTGTTTGCCACCAATGATCAATTACAGGGATCTGCAAGAGATCATTTACCCAATGGTAAGTAGCCGGATCGCAACGCTCTCCTGCAAGGAATAATGTTTTAAGATGTGAGAGGTCTTTATTCTTCATTAATAAACCATCGGCATCTTCTTTTTTAATGGCGCGAATGGCAGTAGGTGCAGTAAACATGGCTTTTACTTTATGTTCTGCCGCCACACGCCAGAATTCACCAGCATCAGGCGTTCTCACGGGTTTCCCTTCAAATAAAATAGTGCTGCAGCCATGGATCAATGGTGCATATACAATATAACTATGGCCAACAACCCAGCCCACATCGCTGGCTGCCCAGAACACATCACCTGCTTCCACATTGTAAATGTTTTTCATGCTGTATTTTAATGCAACTGCATAACCGCCGGTATCTCTTACAATGCCTTTAGGTTTACCCGTTGTACCAGAGGTATATAATACATATAAAGGATCGGTTGAAAGTAATTCGACATACGTTGCAGGAGTTGATCTTTGCATAAGTTCCTGCATATCAATATCTCTTTCGTCGTTCATCTCTGACATTAACCCTTCACGCTGATACATGATCACATGTGAGGGTTTATGAAACGCTTCCATGATGGCATGATCCACCAACGGTTTATACGGAATACGTTTATCAAATTCGATTCCGTACGAAGCAGAGATAATGGCCTTTGGTTCTGCATCATCAATGCGGATGGACAATTCATGTGGTGCAAAACCACCAAACACTACCGAATGAATAGCACCGATCCTTGCACAGGCCAGCATTGAAATAACCGCCTGCGGGATCATCGGCATATAGATCACAACGGTATCGCCTTTGCCGATCCCTAATTGCTGCAAGCCCCCCGCAAGTTTTGCGACTTCATCTCGCAGTTCAATGAAATTATATTTACGAATTGTTTTGGTGACAGGTGAATCATAGATCAATGCCGTTTGTTCACCTCTACCTTCTTCAATATGATAATCCAGACATAAATAAGAAATATTCAACTTACCATCCTCATACCACCTGTATAAACCCTGATCGTTTTTATTTAAGATCGTTTTGGGGAATTCGAACCATTTAATATGTCTTGCCTGTTCTGTCCAGAATTCAACCGGCTTTGCAATACTTTTTTTATACTCTGTTTCATAAGCCAGTTTCGCAACAACGGAAGATTTATTAAGCAGATCATTTACCTGCTGCATTAAATTCTTTGTACTGAATGGTTTGCTGATATATAATTCTGCCCCGAGATCATACCCTTTTTTAATATCTGCTTCTTTTGTTTTAGCCGACAGGAAAACAACTTTACAATGTTCTAAAATTGGTGTGCGTTTTATGTACTCACAAATAGCATAACCATCCACATCAGGCATCATGATATCGAGCAGTATCAGATCCGGCATATATTGATTCACGGCATTGAGTGCTTCGGATCCATTGCGTGCGATCATGACCTGATAGCCGCTTTTCTTCATTAAAAATTCTAGTGACATTAAAATATACGGATCATCGTCTACCACTAAAACTTTGTGTTGTGAGTTCATAGTTCTATGCTTTAAGAGTTTGGATATGTTGTTTGATGCGGTATTTCTACAATAAAATTGGCGCCTTTTCCTTCTACACTTTCGACCCATATTTTTCCCTGATGCATTTCCACGATCCTTTTACAGATCGCTAATCCAAGTCCACTGCCTTCCGGTTTTTTTAAAGTCTGATTTTTTGCCTGAAAGAATTTATCGAAGATGAGTTCATGTAATTCTGCGGGGATCCCTAAACCGTCGTCTTTGACAGAAATACGATAGATATTATTATGGTAAAATGCATCAATCTCAATATTCTTCTTGGCATGCTTGATGGCATTGGAAGTTAAATTATAAAATACCTGTGTGATGAGATCAATATCGCCTTCCATCAAAGGCATTAATGTTTGCAGATTAAAATGCAAATGCAGTTGTTTTTCTTTCAATAACTGCTTGGCACTGTCTTCAATTTCGTACAATACTTCTGCTATATCGATGGCAGTTAGATTCAATTTTGACCGGCCACTTTCATATCGTTCCAGATTCAATACCTGTGTGATTAAATGGCTTAATCTTTCTGTTTCTTTGATGATGGCGCCTAAATATTCATTCTTTTGTTGATCAGGTATATCGGGATTGTCATGAACAATTTCACTCAATGCACGAATAGACGTTAAAGGTGTTCGCAACTCATGCGTAACAGTATACAGAAATTCATCCTTCATTTCGTCGATCTGTTTCAATTGCTGGTTGGCGATGCGTAATTCTTCCGTGGCTTTACTTAGTTCGATCGATTTTCTACGCAGCTCTTTATTTGTTTCTTTCATGATCTGGCTCTCACGCAAAATATTTAGTACTTCATCGATACTTAATTCTTCTTCTTTGACTACACTCTTTACCATGATGCGTGCAGAAGCAGATCCGATAGCACCTGCCAGCATTCTTTCGGCGAAATTTACCAAAGCAGGTTCGGCTTTTTCCGATTCATTCAAATTAATATTGTGTCTTCTAGCGTAGCCTTGTAATAACTGATTGGTTCTTTCGGTTCCGATAAAATTATACAGCAATGTTTTCAGGTCAGGTATATAAGCTGTTCCTTTCCAGATCACAGAACCTTCCGAAGCCTGTGTTGAATGTTTATATACATCTACAAACATTTCGGCCTGATAAATTTCCTGCGATTTTCTTTCTGTAAGTAAAGAAATGCCGATAAAGAAAATGGTATTGAAGAATAGACTCCAGAAAAATCCATGCGTTACCGGATCAAAACCACTCATGCCAAACAATGCTAATGGTTTTAAGAAATGAAGATGAAATAATCCATCATTCAAAATAGAATCACCAATGATCCCTGCACCAACAATATATGGGATGACCAAAGTATAAAACCAAATAACAAATCCTATCAAAATAGCAGCAAGTGCAGCATTTTTATTAGCCTGCTTCCAATAAATACCCCCGATGATGGCAGGAGCAAATTGAGCAACTGCAGTAAATGACACCAATCCGATCGAAACCAATGAATATTTTTCGGCAATCGTTCTATCATATACATAAGCCAATAAAATAATTACGATGATGCTGAGCCTTCTGCTGTTGATGATAAAGATTCGAATATTTTTATCCAGGTTTTTAGTGAATGAAGATGAAAGCGACAATAAAGTTGGCATCACGATATTATTGCTGATCATGGTGCTTAATGCGATCGTTTCAACAATAATCATACTGCTTGCTGCAGAAAATCCACCGATATACACCATAACAGTTAACCATGTTTTATGTGCCTGCAACGGTAATGCCAAAACATAGGTGTCGGCATTTACATGCTGTCCGTTGAAAATGATCGAACCGCCAAATGCAATGGGGATCACAAAAATGTTGATCACAAACAAATACAAAGGAAACAACCACATGGCTTTATTTAAATGCTGTTCCTGCACATTTTCAACGACCGATATCTGAAATTGCCTGGGAAGAAATAGCACGGCCAACATGGAAAGAAGCATCATGGCAAACATCTGCACATACATGTTACTGTCATGCACAGTGAATAGTTTTTGAAGAGAAGGAAATTGTTCCGCTTTATGCATCACATCTCCGAAACCATTGAATAAAAAATAGGTGACGAATATTCCAGCAACAATAAAAGCAACTATTTTAACGATAGATTCAAATGCAATGGCAGCAACCATTCCCTCATGTTTCTCTGTTGCATCCACACTCCTCGTTCCAAAAAATATTACAAATACAGAAAGGCCAATAGCGATATATAATGTATTGTCTTTTAAAATATTCGCCCCTGTTTGTAAAGCACGAGCATTGCCGGTAACTATTTCTATGCTGCTACTGATGGCTTTTAACTGAATGGCGATATAGGGAATGATCCCGATCACGCAAAGAAGTGTTACCACAATACCGAGTGAAATATTTTTTCCGTAACGTGTAGAAATAAAATCTGCAATGCTTGTAATGCGTTGCATTTTGGAAATGCGAATGATCTTTCGCAACAACAGCCAAAACAAGGGGGCCATCAAGGTTGGACC
>CAIMKO010000036.1 GCA_903841915.1 uncultured Chitinophagaceae bacterium
AACAAAAGAAACTCAGGGAGGGTTTAGTCCGTTTTTTAAAATGGGATTTGCCGTTGCAAATGTGGAATACAGATTAACGCCTGAAGCAAAAGCTCCTGCTGCAATAGAAGATATTCGTTGCGCTTTGATCTATTTAATAAAAAATGCGAAAGCGTTAAATATTGATCCGGATAAAATTGTCATCATGGGAGGCTCTGCCGGTGGGCATTTGGCATTATTAGCCGGATTGATGGGCAATAATCATTTATTTGATGCCAATTGCAAAGGGGTTGAAAAAATTAAAATTGCTGCCATCATCGATAAATGGGGAATTGCAGATATGGATACATTTACCAACATTACTAAATATAAATCTGCCATTAATTGGTTAGATAAATATGCAACAGATCAAAACTTTATTAAATCAGTTTCTCCGGTTACATATATCACCAAAAACAGCCCGCCTGTTTTCATTGTACATGGAGATGCAGATCCAACTGTGCCCTATACACAATCTGTGAGTTTATATAGAAAATTACAAGAAGTTGGCGTAAAATCTAAATTTATGACAGTGCCAAATGGTGGTCATGGAACTTTCCCGGATGAACAAAAGAAAGAAGTAACAGAAGCGATCGTAGCTTTTATTCAAAGTTTGAATTTATAATTATGAAGTATAGCATTTTATATTTTTTTGTTTTCTTGATCTGTTTTAGTGAACTGTCTTTTGCCGGTTCTACTATTGTACATAATTCTGCGGAACTAAAAGCTAGTATTAGTAATGCAAAGCCCGGTGATACCATTATTATGGCAAAAGGTATTTGGAAAAACACCAACTTGGTTTTTGAAACGAATGGCACAAAAGAAAAGCCCGTTGTTCTTACTGCAGAAGAAGTGGGCAATACTAAATTAACCGGCAATTCATCTATAAAATTTGCAGGTAATTATTTGGTTGTTAACGGTTTGTATTTAACAGATGGGTTTGCCGAAAATGCTGCCATTGAATTTAGAAAGAATGACAAAGTACTTGCCAATAATTGTCGCCTCACTAATTGTGCTATAGATAATTATAGCAAGCCAATTAGATTTAATACCGATAGTTGGATTGTATTGTGGGGGAAGAACAACAGGATTGATCATTGTACAATAGGAGATAAATTAAATGGGGGTACCACTTTAATTGTAGAATTAAATGATGAACGCAGTCAACAGAACTATCATTCCATAGATAGCAACCATTTTTACCTTCATTCACCTTTGGGCAGTAATGGTGGCGAAACGATTCGCATTGGTATTTCTCGTTACTCACTAACAGCATCCAACACTATTGTAACACATAATTATTTTGAAAAATGCAGCGGTGAAGTTGAGATCATTTCAGTAAAAAGCTGTTATAATTCTGTCAGCCAAAATACATTTTATGAATGCGAGGGAGGGGTTGTATTAAGGCATGGCAATCATAATTTGGTGGAAGGGAATTTATTTATTGGCAACAACAAATCTTATACAGGGGGCATTCGGATCATTAACCCAAATCAAACTGTTACAAATAATTTATTGTTGAATTGTGCCGGCGTTAGATTCCGTGCGGCTTTGGGCGTATTGAATGGCGTGCCTAATTCACAACTCAACAGGTATTTTCAGGTTAAAGATTCTAAGATCAGTAACAATAGTTTTATTAATTGTGCAAGCATCATTTTTGGTGCGGGGAAAGATCATGAAAGAACAGTTTCTCCACAAAATGTTTTGTTTGACAACAACTTTATTTATGCTAATCAGAAGAAGTTATATGAAGATGCAAATAATGATGGTGGTATTATTTTAAGCAACAACTCGACCAATCAAGCAATTCAAGCAGTTGGATTTTCTACCGTTCGAACAAAGTTGATGCTATGGAATGGATTACAGTTCAATTATCCTTCTACAGATACCAAAGGGGCAGATTTAAGTAAGGTTGCTTTCGTGGAGAAAAATCAAGTTGGTGCAAGCTGGTATACATATTCAAATGAAAAATTTACTGCCGGAAAGCGAATTGAAGTGAAGTCAACGGAAAGTAAAAATCTCAATCAAATCATTGCGCAAGCCAATCCTTATGATACAATCGTTTTAGTTGACCAAGGCAGATATCAAATTTCTGAAATGATAAATATTTCAAAGCCAATTGCAATCATTGCAACAAAAAATATTGAGATAGTTAATATTGATGAAAAAAGTTTACCTGCATTTATTTCTATTGAAAATGGGGGAACCCTTTTTATCAAGGGAATAAAATTCAATAGCGCCTATAAAAGCTTTGGTGATGCACAAAGTGCTGTTGTTTCTTCCGCAAAAGCTATGGTAAAGCATTATACATTAAAGATGGTTGGCTGTGAGTTTTACAATTTTAATGAGAATAGCTATGCTTGTTTTCGAGCGAATAAAAATACTTATGCAGATAGTGTCGTATTTGATAACTGCACTTTTAGGAATATGAGTGGTTCTGCAATTGATTTGTCAGCAGAGAAAGATGATAAAGGGATCTATAATGCAGAGTATGTAATTGTGCGGAATTGTGTTTTCAATAATATGCTGGCAGGTGCAATTAATGTATATCGTGGTGGAAATGATGAAAGCACTACAGGGCCAAGTGTTACGATCGACCATTGCGTTTTTAATGATGTAGATAATCGTGAGCAAGGCTGTGTGATAAAATTACTCGGCGTTCAATATGCAAGAGTGCTTAATTCTATTTTTAATAATTGCGGGCAGGGCGGAAGATCTGTTTGGTTTGAAGAATTAAGCTGGGATGATATTAAAGTAGATTATTGTAATTTCTATAATGCAGGTAAAGTGCAAACATTTCACGGCAAATTAATGGGGACTCATATATTTCAGGTAAAACCTGAATTCATTAATGAAAGCCAAAGTAATTTTTTGCTTAAAAGAATTTCTGCTTTAACTAACAAAGGGTTAGATAAGAAAAATATAGGGATTAACTAATAACAATGAAAAGCAACATGAAAAATATTCTTTTGATCATATTGATGATTGCAGGACTAAATGTTTTTGGACAAAATGGTCATCCGTCAATAATGCTTACAAAAGAAAATGTGCAGGCAGTTAGAGAGGGTGTAAAGAAATATCCTTTACTGAGATCATCCTTCGATGAAGTGTTGAATAATGCAAACAAAGCACTTAAAATACCCATTAATGTTCCTGTTCCGGCAGACGGCGGTGGTGGAATTACACATGAACAGCATAAAAATAATTATAAAAATGTTTTAAACTGCGGGATCGCTTATCAAATTACGAATGATAATCGTTACGCCGAATACGTTAAGAATACATTTTTCGCCTATGCGAAAGTTTATAATACCTGGCAAAGGCATCCAAAAAGAAAACAAACCCCCGGTGGTAAAATTTTCTGGCAAAATTTGAATGATTGTGTTTGGCTGGTCTATATGATTCAAGGTTATGATATGGTATTTAATTATTTGCAGGAGAGCGATAGAAAATATTTAACTGACTCTTTGTGGACAAGTGTTATCAATGAGCAAACTGTTGTAAATGAAAAGAACTTTAATGTTATTCACAATTTTGCATTTTGGAGTACTGCAGGAGTTGGTATGGCAGGCTATGTATGCGGAAAGAAAGAATGGGTAGAAATAGCATTAAGGGGTGGAAAGAAAGATGGCAAATCGGGTTATTTTAAATTGATTGACGAATTGTTTTCACCGGATGGTTATTACGAAGAAGGTCCTTATTATTTGCGTTATGCTATTCAGCCTTTGGTCATTTTTGCACGGGCCATTCAAACACACCAGCCGGAACTGAAAGTATACGAATATAGAAATAGCATTATCAAAAAGGCTGTGGATTGCGATTTACAATGTACTTACACCAATAAAGTTTTCTTCCCTATTAATGATGCACTGAAAGATAAAACCTATGAAACAGAAGAGTTGGTATATGCTGTAGATATTGCTTATGGGAATATGGCATCAGGAGACGATTTACTGGATATAGCACAGCAACAAAAACGTGTTATTATTAGTGATGGGGGTTTCCAGGTAGCTAAAGCAATTTACGAAGGGAAGGCAAAGCCTTTCGCTTATAAGCCTCAATTTATTAAGGATGGAAGAGATGGCAATAGTGGGGGAGTTGGCATATTAAGAACTGCTAACAATACGAATCAAACAGCAGTTGTAATGAAAGCGGGTACGCAGGGAATGGGGCATGGCCACTTTGATAGGTTAAATGTTTTATTCTTTGACAACAATAAAGAAATATTCAGCGATTATGGTGCTGTTAGGTTTTTGAATGTTGAAACAAAATCCGGTGGCGGTTACACAAAAGAAAATGATACTTGGGCAAAAGCAACGATTGCACACAATACCTTGGTAGTTGACAAAACTTCTCAGTTTAATGAAGAGTGGGAAGAAGGAGAAAAAAACACACCTAAACTAATTTATTTCAATGCGAACTCCATCAATAGTAATAATGGCAGGACAGTTCAGGTAGTTAGTATGGAAGAAAACAATGCATATAAAGACGTTAGAATGTTGCGCACTGAAGTTTTATTTCTACCGGATAATGCCGAAAGTCCAATACTAATAGACGTTTTTAAAGTGAATAGTTCAAGTGAGCATCAATACGATTTGCCTTTTTGGTATCAAGGTCATTTAACGGATATAAGCTTCAAATACAAAACTGTTACGAATTCTTTAAAAACAGTAGGGGATAAATCAGGCTATCAGCATATTTGGTTAAATGGAGAAGGGAAAATAAACAATAGCAATGCTGCGATCACATTTTTAAACAATCAAAAATTTTATACCACCACTTTTTGGGCAGACAGTTCTACTAAAGTAGAATTTGTAACACTTGGTGCTAATGATCCTGAATTTAATTTGCGAAATGAAAAAGCATTCATCATTACAGAACCAAAAGCAAAGGATCAAACTTTCATCAATATTACTGAGCCTCACGGAAAAAATGACCCCATCGCTGAATTTACGATAGACTTTAGGCCGTCGATAAAAAATATCAACCTCATTTCAGATAAAGATGAAGTAACAGCATTTTCTTTTGAATATAAGAATAAGCAATACTTAGTTCAATTGAATTATTCCAATAAACAAGAATTTATAACTATAAAATAAATGTATGTCTCACAGTAATGTATTTCTATTCGAAGGTGAATCTTCCTGGGAAGATCTAGGTAATGGTGTTCAAAGAAAAATATTTGGATACGATGAGAAACTAATGTTAGTGAAAGTAAAATTTGAAAAAGGTTCTGTTGGTGTATTGCACCAACATCATCATAGTCAAGTTACTTATGTAGAAAGTGGAGAGTTTGATATGACGATAGGGGACTCCACTAAAAGAATAAAAACCGGTGACGGTTATTATGTTATACCGGATGTGGTTCATGGAGTAGTTTGTATTGAGCCGGGAATGCTGATTGATGTTTTCAGTCCACAACGGGAAGACTTTTTTAGTAAATAATTTATATGCTAGAATGAACAATCTGAATACGAAGAATACCGCAATAAAACGTAATACCATTAGTGGGTTGCGTTGGTGGGTGCTTAGTTTGGTTGTTTTGATTACGATCATCAATTATTTAGATCGTGGCACTTTAAACTATATGTGGGTTGCCAATATCAAGTTGAAATATAGTGTTGTTGATTCTAATGGAGTATTAGGTATAAAAGCGCCATATGCAATTTATAATAAAAGGGATAGCTTATACGTGTTGCACAATATTAATGCAACAGTAAAAACGGTAAAAGAAAATGCTATCGTTAGACTTTCAGAAAATGAAATTGAGTACATTTCTAAAGGCGGTATTGCTTATGAGTTAGGATTAGTTAATATTAATGATACTCAGAATTCGATAGACGACAAACTGAAGAAATTGTATTCGTATATCTATATGTTCTTTATGGTAGCCTATGGGGTAAGTCAATTAGTATCAGGGAAAGTATATGATAAAGTTGGAACAAGAAAAGGGTTTGTTATATCTGCATTAATTTGGGGAACTGCTGATATGCTTACTTCTTTTGCAAGAGGCATTATTTCGTTAAGTTTTTTTAGAGTGATGCTTGGTTTAGGTGAAGCGGGGCCATGGCCGGGTACTGTAAAATCAAATGCAGAATGGTTTCCGGTAAAAGAAAGAGCATTGGCTCAAGGTCTGTTTGGTGCCGGAGGATCTATTGGTAATATTCTTGCGCCACTAATTATTTCCATGTTGTTTTTGGCATTCGGTTGGCAAAATACTTTCATCATTGTTGGTTCATTGGGTTTACTCTGGATCATTCCCTGGTTGATCATTAATAAAAATGCACCTAAGGATCACCCATGGATAACCGAAGAAGAGCGAGCGTATATTTTAGCCGGTCAGCCTGAAAATAAAAATTTGAATGATAAGGCCAAATCATGGCCTGAGTTATTAAAAGACAGAAAAACATATTCAGTTATTCTTGGTCGTTTTTTCTTAGATCCGATATGGTGGATGTTTGTAGCCTGGCTGCCCATTTATTTAAGCAATAAGTTCAAACTCGATATTAAACAGGTAGCATTTTCTGCTTGGGTTCCATATGTAGGTGCAGCTATCGGTGCCATTGCGGGTGGTTGGTTCTCCGGGTTTCTAATACGTAAGGGTAAGCCAACGCATGCTGCCAGAAAAACAGCCATATTGGTTGGTGCCTGTATCACTTTGCCGGCTATGATAATAGCCGCTTATGCCAGTACAGCCATATCTGCAGTGTTGATCATGACTTTTATTCTTGGAGGGTTTCAATTTTCCATTGTTAATATTCAAACATTGCCTAGTGATTATCATTCCGGTAATACGGTTGGTTCATTGGCCGGACTTGGGGGAGCTGCTGCTGTAATGGGTACAATCGCTACCATGTTTCTTGTGCCTTATATTACTTCAGGGAATATCTGGATACCATTTTTTATCATGGGAGCCATGCTGATTCCATTGTCAATTGGCAGTGTATTTTTCTTTTCAGATAAACAAAATAGACTTATCATTCAACAATAACATTTAAAATAAACATTATGAAATTTAAAGGAAAAGTTGCCATCGTTTCAGGTGGTGCGAGGGATATCGGTAGAGCAGTATCATTAAAATTAGCTGCTGAAGGAGCCAAAGTTGTAATAGGATATTTAGGCGATACCGCAAAAGCAGAAGAAACCTTACAAATGATCAAAGCCAATGGTGGCGAGGCAATTATTGTTGCAGCAGATGTGACAAAAGCAATAGAAGTTCAACAACTTGTTGCTGAAGCTCAGAAGGCTTTTGGTAACGAAATTAATATCCTGGTAAATGTTGCCGGCGGATTGGTTGCCCGAAAGTTAATTGAAGATATGGATGAAGAATTCTGGGATTTTGTAATGAATGTAAATGCCAAAACAGTTTTCTTAACTACCAAATATGTAAGTCCTCACATGCCTAAAGGAAGCGCAATTGTAAATTTTGCATCTCAAGCTGCAAGAGATGGTGGTGGTTTTGGAGCAAGCGCCTATAGTACAGGGAAGGGTGCGGTAGCTACTTTTACAAGAAGCATGGCAAAGGAATTAGGACCAAAGGGTATTCGTGTTAATGCAGTTAACCCGGGAATGATAGCTACAACTTTTCACGATACTTTTACTAAGCCCGAAGTTCGTACTGCTGTAGCAAATGGCACACCCTTACGTAGAGAGGGTCAGGCTTCTGAAGTAGCAGATCTAGTAGCATATTTGGCAAGTAATGAATGTAGTTTTATTACAGGAGCCAATATTGATATTAATGGAGGTACTTATTTTTCTTAGGCAATTGAATTTTGTAAAAAAAATAAATAGGATAGTGCAGGATGCTACTAAACAGTTACTATAATCTCTTTGTGTTCTAAAGATGATTGGTTGCATTACACCCTCAAGAATTTAAATAAAATATGCTTTTTAAAAAACTCCTAATAGCAATCCTGCTTTTTTCAAACAGTATTGTTTCATTTTCTGGTAATCCCTTTTATCAGGAGGTAAAAAGGGAATTACAAAAGGAGATTATCAAAAGAGCGAATATCGCCTTGCATGAAATACCAATAACCATTACTGCTGAGCATTCTTCAAGATCGGCAGGTGGGTTGCATGACTATTTTTCAGAAGGAGATTATTGGTGGCCAAATCCTAATGATCCCAATGGTCCCTATATTCAAAAGGATGGTCTATCCAATCCCGATAATTTCGTTGCTCATAGAAAAGCAATGATTCGGTTTAGTCAGATCATTGGAACATTATCATCAGCTTATTTAGTTACCGGAGATGAAAAGTATGTACAACATGCTTTTTTGCATTTGAATGCTTGGTTTGTTGATACTGCTACCTTAATGAATCCATCATTATTCTATTCCCAGGCAATTAAAGGAAAGGCAACCGGAAGAAGTATTGGTGTGATCGATATGATTCAAATGATGGAAGTTGCTCAAGGTATTATGGTAATGGAAAAAGCAAAGACCATTCATCAGAAAGATCTTTCAAAGATCAAGGAATGGTTTTCCAGTTATTTAAAATGGGTTACAACGCATACTTATGGAATTGAAGAAAGAGAGGCTAAAAACAATCATGGTACCTGTTGGGTAATGCAGGTTGCAGTATTTGCAAAATTGGTAAACGATCAAACATTGCTGAATGAATGCAAAAACCGGTTTAAAAACAATTTACTACCCAGCCAATTAGATAAAAATGGAAGTTTTCCATTAGAATTAAAAAGGACCAAACCTTACGGATATTCTCTTTTTAACCTAGATGCAATGGTTACTATTTGCCGCACACTATCAAATACGCAGGAAGATTTGTGGGATTTTAAATTAGATGATGGCCGTTCATTAAAAAGTGCAGTTGAATTTATGTTCCCTTTTGTTGATAATAAAAATAGTTGGACTTATGCGCATGATGTGATGTATTGGAATGATTGGCCGGTAGCTCAACCATTCCTGGTATTTGCCTATTCAAAATATGGGGATCAGTCTTGGTTAAATACCTGGAAGCGATTAGATCATTTTCCGAAAACAGAAGAAATAATTAGAAACCTGCCGGTCAGGAATCCATTGATCTGGTTGAACAATTGATATAGTAGTTTCAAAATAATCAAACTGTAAATGAAGAAAACTGTTAGAATATTTACTCTAATCTTATTTGGTTTTATTACAAATTTGTATGCACAGAAAACAGTAAAGCCCAATATACTTTTCATTGCTATTGATGATTTGAAACCTGTATTAGGTTGTTATGGTGATGCAATGATCAAAACACCCAATATTGATCTCCTAGCACAAGCAGGAACAGTCTTTATGAGCAATTATTGTCAGCAAGCTGTATGTGGTCCTACCAGAGCAAGCTTAATGACCGGGAAACGTCCTGATTATACAAAGGTTTGGGATCTTAAAACCCCAATGAGAGATGTTAATCCTGATATTCTTAGCCTGCCTCAATATTTTATTTCTCAAGGTTATTCTACTCAGGGAATTGGCAAAGTATATGACCCAAGAAATGTTGATAAAGAAATCGATAAACCATCTTGGAGTGTTCCTTATTATAAAACTGATAAAAAATATTATGCTGCTGAAACAGGCGAGCCTGCTTTAAATTTTTATCAATTACCTGCTACAAAAAAAATAGCTGAACAATATCTGAATGAAGCTAAAGTAAAGGGTTTATCAAATAAGGAAGCCAATGATTATGCTTTATCTAAAATAAAACCATCAGTTGAATCTGCAGATGTTGCAGATAATGCTTACAATGATGGCGCCAATATTTTGCAGGCAAAAGATATTTTAGTTCAATTAAGTAAAAGCAAGCAACCTTTCTTTTTTGCAGTTGGTATCGCAAAGCCTCATCTTCCTTTTGTAGCGCCCAAGAAATATTGGGATTTATACAAAAGAGAAGATATGCCACTTGCGGCGTTTCAGGGAAAATCTAAAAATGCGGTTGATATAGCGTATCATAATTCAGGAGAGATCAGAGCATACACAGACATTCCTCCTTTAACATCATTCACCGACCAGAAAGATTTTGGTTTAACACTGCCCATAGAAAAACAGAAAGAATTAATTCATGGTTATTATGCCGCAGTTTCTTATAGTGATGCATTGGTTGGTCAGCTATTACATACACTAGATTCATTAGGCCTTAGAAAAAATACCATCATTATTTTATGGGGAGATCATGGATGGCATTTGGGCGATCATAATCTATGGTGTAAACATACCAATTTCGAACAGGCAACACATGCGCCATTGATCATTTCGGCACCCGGTATGAAACACAACCAAACAAATGCAATGACTGAATTTGTAGATGTATTTCCAACCCTCTGTGATTTAGCCGGAATAGCTATTCCCCAAAATTTAGATGGTAAAAGCTTAGTGCCATTAATGAAAAATCCTGGATCAAGTATTAAAGAATTTTCAGTTAGCCAATATCCAAGAAGCGGAGCTCAAAGTGAAACAGAACGACAAGGTTATGCCAGTGCAAATTATATGGGATATTCGATAAGGACCAATCGGTACAGATATACAATTTGGATGGGTAATAAATTCAGAACAGATCAGGCATTCAAAAAAGAATTCATTGTGGGTACAGAATTATACGATTATCAAAAAGATCCAAACGAAACGGTAAATGTTGTGAATGATGTGTTATATAAAACTATTTCAAATGACATGCATCAAAAGATGATCGACTTTTTTAAATCACAAGAAAAAAATAAATGAAGAAAAAAATTTGTATACTTTTTTTCTGTGTGATGTTTATTGATATAACACTCTTTGCACAGCCCAGATCAAAACCCAATATTATTTACATATTGGCCGATGATCTAGGAATTGGTGATGTTAGTGCTTATGGTTCCGACAGTAATCATACTCCGGTAATTGATAAGCTAGCAAAAGAGGGAATAAG
>CAIMKO010000037.1 GCA_903841915.1 uncultured Chitinophagaceae bacterium
GATTTTTACCATTGTAATTTATCTAAAATAGCAGTTTCGTTAGTGCAAACCTTTTTAAGAATCCCAATAAACCTTCCTTTTTTGAAATTCTTTTTAGATCAATTAATTTCCGTTAAGCATTGCCTCATTAAGTCTACCTGATTTTCCCAAAAAAACGTTTCATTAATCAAAGTCCCATAAACTAATCGTCGAACGTTTATTTGGGACTGTTATTAAAAATAAGCCCCCGCCATTTTAAAAATAGCAGGGGTTTATTTTTTCCAAAACCGATTTATTTATTAGCAAACTTGCTCACAGGTGGTGCCCAAACCAAATCGTCATTATCATTACCCTTATAAGCTGCCGAAAACTTATATTCTGTACCCGGCGTTAGATCTTTAACTGCTACTGTATGGCTGGTTACAGGTCTTAGCGTCCACAGTTCGGGGTCGCTAACCGTATTAGAGGCAAGACTGTACGCAAACACTGTTCCGTTATCGCCTACGGGTGATTTGCTCACCTTTGCGATCAACTCACCGCTATTGCCATTATCAACCGATAGATCTGCGGGTGCTGATTGTAAGTGATGCTGCGGCAAACCTGCCAAAGGCAAACTACTGCTTTGCAGTTTTAACAGATCGCCGGCAGCCTGCAGGTTTACCTGTATAGCAATAATGCGCAATGCTGTTAGTAAATCATTGCGGGCATCATTCTTTTCAATTACTGCAACCGTATTGCCTGTGGCAACCGCCGCCAGCTTCGCATGAAAGGCAGTTTGAGCACTTGTTAAGGCTGTCAATTCAGTACTAGTAAAAGTAAAATGGGTATTGCCTGTTAGCGCAGCAACGGCTGAATTGCCCGCTACGTCTAAATTGGCATCGGAATAGTTCGAGAAATTGGTGATTACTTTATTCATAAATATTGGATTTAAATTTGAAACTTAAAAAATAGATACCGGAATGCTGTTGTAAGTTCAGGAGGAGTCGAAATAAGGCTGAGAAGCGTATTCAAAGCCTTTTTTTGCTGCAAAAAAGGTCTTTGAAACAGAAAAAAAGGTCTTTGAAATGAAATTAAAGGTCTTTGGAATCGAAAAAAAGGTCTTTGAAATGAAATTAAAGGTCTTTGAAATCGAAAAAAAGGTCTTTGCAACGATAGAAAAGGTCTTTGCAGCAGGAAAAAAGGTCTTTGAAATGAAACAATAGGCCTTTGAAATTGAAAAAAAGGTCTTTGAAAAGGAATAAAAGGTTATGGAAGAAAGGCATTTTAATAAAGTACTCTTTAAAGAAATGCTTTCTTTTTTAGGATATGGATATTGTGTATTTGTAAACATTGCAAACACTTTACTATAAAATGAGAATTTTACAATAAAATCATTGTTTAAAAATATCATATTACAAAATATCGGGCAATGTATAAAAAGCCAATTTTTTTAAATGGAGGAAAATTTAACTGAGTCTTTAACAGGAAAAACCCCGGAGGTTTTTGAAGCAAAGCTGCTCGGATCATGTAAAAGGCAAGCCCGCAGGGCTGAAATTTTGGTAGCAGAAACAAAAGGTAGAATGGCATAAGCCCCAGCGGGGGCGACATTATTATCCCATCAATTTTAAAATTAAATATTCAGTTGAAAATAGCCGCATCCCGAATAAAGATAATGTCGCCCCTCCGGGGCTTAGGTTTGCATTGAATGATTTTTTCTACCATAATATCGCCCCGCAGGGGCTTACAGAAATACTGATTATTTTAAGAACAATTATGTTTTTAAAACCTCCGGGGTTTACAGTTAAGCATTGCAGTTAGTTCCATAAAAAAAGTCCCGCATTCAGCAGGACTTTTAGTTTTTATATTTTAAACCTTTCGTTTTTAGATATTAGCCACTTGTTTACGAATGATATTCAAAGCAGCACCTGCTTTAAACCATTCGATCTGTTGCTGATTGTACGTGTGATTAACGGTTATTTCATCTTTGCTGCCATCCTTATGGTGCAATACCAGTGTTAATGGTTTGCCGGGCGCAAATGCTGTTAAACCGATTACATCAATGCTGTCGTCTTCCTGAATTTTATCGTAATCAGACTTGTCGGCAAATGTTAATGCCAGCATTCCCTGTTTCTTTAAATTGGTTTCGTGGATACGAGCAAATGATTTGGTCAATACCACTCGAACTCCCAGGAAACGTGGTTCCATGGCAGCATGTTCTCTGGAAGAACCTTCGCCATAATTCTCATCACCCACAACTATAGTTCCAATATGGGCAGCTTTGTAAGCACGCTGTGTTGCAGGAACAGGACCGTATTCGCCGGTTAATTCATTCTTGATATTGTCTGTTTTTTCATTGAAGAAATTAACAGCACCGATCAGCATGTTGTTGGAAATATTATCCAGATGTCCGCGGAACTTCAACCATGGACCAGCCATAGAAATATGATCCGTTGTACATTTTCCTTTTGCTTTGATCAATAATTTCAATCCTTTCAGATCTGTTTTTTCCCATTCAGCAAAGGGAGCTAATAATTGCAAACGTTTTGAATCGGGTGCAACATTCACCGTAATATTTTTACCATCAGCAGCAGGGGCCTGATAACCCGGATCATCAACTGCAAAACCTTTTGGAGGTAATTCATCACCATGCGGGGCATCTAATTTTACCTGCTCACCTTTTGAGTTCGTTAAAGTATCGGTGATGGGATTGAAAGACAGGTCACCGGAAATTGCAATAGCAGCAACCATTTCAGGCGAAGCTACAAAAGCGTATGTATTTGGATTACCATCAGCACGTTTTGCAAAATTTCTATTGAAAGAATGCACGATGGTATTCTTTTCTTTTTTCTCAGCGCCAACTCTATCCCACATACCGATACATGGTCCGCATGCATTGGTAAAGATGGTAGCATTTAGATCTGTAAATGTTTTTAATAAGCCATCACGATCGGCAGTAAAACGAACTTGTTCCGAACCCGGATTAATTCCAAATTCAGCTTTTGTTACCAAACCTTTTGCAATTGCCTGACGAGCGATGGAGGCAGCACGACTTAGATCTTCATAAGAAGAATTGGTACATGAACCGATCAATCCCCATTCAACTCTTAAAGGCCAATTATTTTTAGCAGCTTCTTCTTTCATTTTAGAAACCGGTGTTGCAAGATCCGGAGTGAATGGTCCGTTTAAATGTGGTTCGAGTTCGCTCAGATTAATTTCAATGAGTTCATCAAAATATTTTGAAGGATCAGCGTATACTTCAGGGTCTGCATTCAAATATTGTTTAACTGCATCGGCAGCAGCAGCAACATCGGCACGACCTGTAGCAGATAAATAGCGGCTCATGCTTGCATCATATCCAAAGGTTGAAGTGGTTGCACCAATTTCAGCGCCCATATTACAAATCGTTCCTTTACCTGTACAACTCATGGCTGATGCACCTTCTCCGAAATATTCAACAATGGCACCTGTACCGCCTTTAACGGTCAAGATACCTGCAACTTTTAAGATCACATCTTTTGGTGCGGTCCATCCGCTTAATTTACCGGTTAGTTTTACACCAATTAATTTAGGCCATTTTAATTCCCAAGGCAATCCTGCCATCACATCACATGCATCAGCACCACCGACGCCGATAGCGATCATTCCCAATCCACCCGCATTCACTGTATGTGAATCTGTACCGATCATCATACCACCGGGGAATGCATAATTTTCCAATACTACCTGGTGAATTATCCCTGCACCGGGCTTCCAGAAACCGATGCCGTATTTATTAGAAACTGACGCTAAAAAATCGTATACTTCTTTACTTTCTGTATTGGCAAAAGCAAGATCCTTTTCTGCACCGTTCTTGGCGGTGATCAAATGATCGCAATGCACGGTAGAAGGAACAGCCACTTTTGGACGGCCGGCCTGCATGAACTGCAATAAAGCCATTTGGGCCGTAGCATCCTGCATGGCAACGCGATCAGGAGCAAAATCAACGTAAGATTTCCCTCTTTCAAAGTTTTCCAGTTTCATGTCGCTGTGCAAATGAGCGAACAATATCTTTTCAGCCAATGTTAAAGGGCGACCCAGGGTTTTGCGTGCTGCATCTACTTTAGCAGGCATTTGGGCATATACCTTTTTGATCATTTCGATATCAAAAGCCATAATTGAGATTTAAGATTTACAATTTAAGATTTACGATTTTTCGAGGAAAATCTTTAAGTATTATCAAAAACATTTTCGTTGTCGCAAATTTAGGACAAAACAAAAGGCGGAGCGGGATTGATTTAAACTTTTCTTAGAATAATTTGTTCTAATTTGCACTCATATTGAGAATTGAACTCCCCGGGCAAACTCTTAATTTTTATTATGAAAAAAATTCGCGAAATAGTTGAAATGCAGGCATTTGGTGTTTGTTCAGCCATTGGTGAACGTTTGGGTGTAGCAAGTTCCAAAATCAGAATGTGGTTTATTTATATCTCATTTTTAACAATGGGATCTCCCGTATTGATCTATATGATCCTTGCCTTTACAAGGAATCTCAAAAATTATATATTGGCTGCAAAAAGAAATCCGTTGAGGAATTGGTAATTTATGCTGCTTTGTTTTTAAAATAAGTGCTTGAGATCTTCAGGCATGCTAAAAAGCCTCCTAATATCAGTACCCAGATCATCATGTTAGCTTTCTTAAAATAATCAGTAGCAAAGAATAGCATGGCAACACCAACAACAAATGCCATCCAATAAACGATGACCCTGAATTTGGTTATTTTAAAAACGCGTTTATTCTCATTTATCATTTGCAATAACTTTTCTAAGCTTCACTAATTTCTCTAATAGTTTCTCCAAAAGATCAAGTTTCAACATATTGGCTCCATCGCTTAATGCAACAGAAGGGTTGGGATGTGTTTCAATGAACAATCCGTCAGTACCGGTTGCAATGGCAGCTTTGGCAATGGTTTCGATCAATTGAGGATTACCGCCTGTTACACCACTTGTTTGATTGGGTTGTTGCAGGCTATGTGTGCAATCCATAATTACGGGCACATTCAATTCTTTCATCCAGGTAATA
>CAIMKO010000038.1 GCA_903841915.1 uncultured Chitinophagaceae bacterium
AATCAGTAAAGTTTAAAATGCCGTCCGCATCAATGATGCCAACTAAATTTACGTGCTCAAAATCAAGTCCCTTTACCACCATTTGTGTCCCAACCAATATATCGATGCGTTGCTGTTCGAATAATTTGATCATATTATCGTGCGCATCTTTTCCTTTCACAGTATCATAATCCATGCGTGCAATTTTAGCATCAGGGAATTGCTCTACCAATAACTCTTCAATTTTCTCCGTACCAAAATTCTTCTGTATAAAATTATGACTGCCGCATGCAGCACAGGTAGTGATGACTGGATAGGTAGTACCACAGTAATGACAGCTTAATTTGTTCTTCGCTTTATGATAGGTCAGCGTTACATCACAATGCTGACATTGAGGTATCCATCCGCAGGTATTGCAGATCATGTAAGGAGAATATCCTCTTCTGTTCTGAAATAAGATCACTTGTTTCTTTTGCTGCAAGGATGTTTCAATGGCTGCAATGAGTTGTGGTGTTAAAGCAATCTTTGTTTTATCTTTTTGTGCGATCTTTTTTACATCAATTAATTCGATGGTAGGTAATTCAACATTACCGTAACGTTCATTTAAGACAACTAACCCGTATTTATTTTGCGTACAGTTATAATAGCTTTCAATGGAAGGTGTTGCACTACCCAACAATACCTTGGCATCAAATAAAGAAGCATAATACACTGCCGCATCCCTTGCATGATAACGGGGTGCAGGTTCCTGTTGTTTAAAAGAAGCATCCTGTTCTTCATCCACAATGATCAATCCGAGGTCCTGAAAGGGCAGGAACAAAGATGATCTGGCACCCAATACTGCTTTGGTCTCGCCGGTTTTTATCTTATTCCAGATCTCTACTCTTTCGTTTGGATTGAACTTGGAATGATAGATAGCGATTTGTCCGCCGAAATGCTTTTGTAAACGACGGATGATCTGAGAGGTCAACGCAATTTCAGGAAGGAGGTATAAAACCTGTTTACCTTTTTTGATATATTCATCAATGAGTTGAATATACAATTGTGTTTTCCCGCTGGCTGTAACGCCATGCAGTAAACAAACCTGTTTTTCATCAAATACTTTCAAGACTTCGGTTGCTGCCTTTTGCTGTGCTTCAGAAAATTCAAAATCTATATTGGTGTCTTTTGCCAGAGATCGTATCCTGTCAACAGCTCTTTTTTCAGCGATCAATATTTTCTTATCGATCAATCCTTTCAATTGTGCAGCAGTGGCATTTGACTTTTTTAATAAGGCTGATTGAACGACCTCACCTTCTGTTTTTATTAAATGGAGATAGGAGAGCAGCAGTTCCATTTGTTTGGGTGCTTTGCCCCAGTTGTTCAACAGATCGGCTAATTTATCTTCGTTATGGTAGTCGGGATTCAGTGTAATGAATGTTTCCGTTTTCTCCTTGTATTTGTCTTTCAGTTCTTCCCAAATGAAACAGACTTTTTTGTCGATCAGCTTTTTGATGACGGGATAAACATGTGAAGCGTCCAATAGTTGCTGTACTTCACTTAAGCGTAGTTCTTTCTTCAGTTCGAGCGCTTCTGCCACAATATATTCCTCATCGTTCAGGTCGCTGAAATCGATGCCGTATTCCTCATTCCAGATCAAAATACTTTCGCTGGATAATTTTAGGTTGGAAGGAATGGCAGCCTGCATCACTTCACCTTCGCTGCACATATAATAGTTGGCGATCCATTGCCATAGCTGCAATTGTTTTTCATAAACCAAGGGCTCATCATCCAGTATATTCAATATTTCTTTCGGTTCGAATGCTGCAGGTTTTTGCTGATGAATGGATCGTATAATACCTGCATACTTTTTATTGCGTAATTGTACTTCAACCCTGATGCCGATCTTAGCTGCATGCTTTAAATGTTCGGGAATGGACCATGTGTAGTTGGTAGGTAATGCCAAAGGAATGATAACCTCGCAGTAACCCCCAACCCCTAAAGGGCTATTATTAAACAGCGTGCTTTTTTCTTGTTTGCTCATACAAATGAATGATGCTAAAATACAGCATAAACAATCTTTAAATGTAGATACTTATTCCCCTTTAGGGGTGAGGGGTGAACTAGGGGTACTTGCGATAACGTTTCAATCCCGCTTCCATCAGGTCGTAAACATGTTGTTTGAGGTTCTGAATATCTTTCATTGTGTATTTGTCAACAGGCACTTCTTCCAGGAAAACAACCCGGCATTTTCCGGGGGTTAATTCAAAAACACTTTTATAATGTAGTCTTTCCAGCGTATCTATGAACAATAAAGGTTTGATGGGAGTTTGTGTTTCAATGGCGATACGGAATGCACCGTCAAAAAAATCTTTTAAAGGATTGCCGGTTTCATTGAATGTTCCTTCCGGAAAAATAAAGATCGAAATGCCATGAGTGATCGCTGCTTTTAGGGCACGAACACTTTTCGATCTTCGGTCAGCATCTCTTCTGTCCACTAAAATTACCGCTGCTTTATAGATCCATCCGAATACAGGAACTTTTATCATCTCATATTTGCCCAACACCCTGATCGGTTGGTTTAAACTGGTGAGGATGGGGGGGATGTCCATATAGGAGATATGGTTGGCCACAAAAATATATTGCTTGGTTCTGTCATGTGCCGCTTCATAGATCTCTTTATGCTGTATGCCGATCAGCAGATACCAGGACTTGGCCCATGCAGTACAAACCTTATAAATAAAATTGCCACCCTTTATTCCAAATGCTGAAGCAACAAATACAAAGGGGAGCGCGATGAACATCAGGGCAATGAAAACCAGTAATGCATAAATGCAATAGAGATATTGTATCGGTTTCAATAATATTTTCATCAAGACTTTCAAAGCTGCTATGAAGATAAAGATGTTGCAATTAAATAGAACAAGTTTAGAGTATTTGTGTAAAGTATTCTGAAGGAAAATCTGTTTTGATCTCCCTCTCTTTTTCAAATATTCCAAAAACGGTGCTTCCGCTGCCTGTCATAGAAACATAGGATGCACCTGCGTGGTAAAGCTTTTCTTTGATGTTAGAGATGGAGGGATATTCTTTTATTACTGCTGGCTCAAAATCGTTTTGTAATAACCCTTTCCATTCTGTAACAGGTTTCTGAATAATGTCTTTGATGGATTGATTCGGTTGCTGTGCTGTGATCTGTGCAAATGCCCATGCAGTGGAAATGTGAATGCCAGGATTGACGATCATAAATTTGTATGCAGAGAGATCTAGCTCAATCTTTTCCAATAACTCACCTCTTGAACTTCCAAAGCAGGGTTGATTGATAATAAAAAAAGGACAATCACTTCCCAGTTGCAGTGAATAATTGATCAGTTGATCAGTTGATAGGTTGAGGCGGAATTTATCATTCAGTAATTTCAATGCAAAAGCCCCATCGGCACTACCTCCGCCCAATCCTGCTCCCATTGGAATGGTCTTATGCAAATGCATTTTGACAGATGGAAGTTCAGGGAAATCCTTTTGTAATAAATGATAGGCTTTAATGCAAAGATTGTTGTTTGGATCGCCTTCTATTGATATCCCTGAGGCTGAAAAGGTTATTGTTTTCTCCCGACTCCCGACTCCTGACTCCTGACTCTTTGCTTCCGACTCCTGAACTGTCTCCAGTACATCACGTATCATCAGCGGATAGAATACCGTTTCCAGATCATGATAACCATCTGCTCTTTTGCGAATGATGTTTAATCCGAGATTTATTTTACAGTTGGGGAAGCAGATCACAGATTGAAAGATTTAATTATGATTTTTTATGAAAGAAGGTTGGGTTTTAAAGAGCTGTTTTAAATCATATCAATCATAAACCAATCTAAATAATCTGCGATATTATTTGCGTTTGTTGATCTCGTCTCTGATGGCAATGGCACGTATATAATCTTCGTGTTCCAGCACGTCATTTAATAGGATCTGTAATTCTTCCAGATTCATGTGGCTTAGATTCTCTGTGCCGCCACCTGTTTCCTGAATGCCCACCGGTTCGCCTTTTTTCTTCTTATCCGGTGCATCATCCATTAAGATGCCAGCACTTTCTAAAATATGTTCGTAGGTATAAATAGGGCAGCCAAAGCGAACTGCCAAAGCCAATGCATCACTTGTCCTGCTGTCGATCTCTACGGTATCATTTTCACTGCTGCAAACTAATTTTGAATAGAATATCCCTTCCTGCAGATCGCTGATCACAATTTCCTGCAATTCAACATTGAAACTATTCATGAAATTCTTCATCAGGTCATGCGTCAATGGCCTGCTGGGTTGCATTCTTTCCAATGCCACGGCAATGGCCTGAGCTTCAAATCCGCCGATGACGATGGGCAAGCGGCGCAATCCGCTGATCTCACCCAATACCACAGCATAAGAATGCGTTTGTGTAATGCTGTGTGAAAGGGCCACTATTTCTAATTCGATCTTCTTCATAACGTACACGAAAATAAATCAATTTGAAACACAAACTGCATAAGCCCGAAAACAAAAATCCCACTCATTATTGAGTGGGATTTATATTACATATATTTTAAATCGTAAATCGGGAGTCGTGAATCGCAAGTTAAAGCCTATCTGCTGATTCACTATTCACTTTTCTCCTTTGACCTTTCTCCCTTTAACTATTATGCATCTTTTTGATCTCAGCAGTTAATTGCGGCACCACTTCAAAAGCATCGCCTACGATTCCGTAATCGGCTGCTTTAAAGAAAGGCGCTTCGGGATCTTTATTGATCACAACGATCACTTTACTTCTGTTTACACCCGCTAAATGCTGAATTGCGCCTGAAATGCCAATGGCAATATATAAGTTAGGTGCAATTTGAACGCCTGTTTGTCCAACATGCTCGTGGTGTGGTCTCCAATCGGAATCAGCAACGGGGCGACTGCAAGCTGTGGCTGCATGCAATTCATGTGCAAGGTCTTCGATCATTCCCCAGTTCTCAGGTCCCTTTAAACCGCGTCCGGCACTCACTACAATATCGGCTTCTGTCAATGGCACTTCACCACTCACTTTATGTACGGCAGTAACTTTAATTTTTGAAGCATCAACAGTAACATTCAAAGCTTCTACTGTTGCTGTTCCTTCTCCAACTGATACATGAAAACTATTGGGATTTAAGGAGATCACTTTTATGGCTGTAGCAATATTTATATTGGCAAATGCTTTACCACTGAATACAGTTCTCTTCACCACAAAGCCAGTTGTTGTATCAGGTAGTGCGATGGCAGCAGTTACCAGTCCAGCTTTTAATCTTGCCGAAACCCTTGCTGCAATGGATTTTCCTGTTTGGTTATGACTCATCACGATTACAGTTGCCCCTGTTGCAGTTACCGCATCAGCTATCACTTTTGAATACAATTGCGTATCTACATGATTCAACGTTTCATTGGAAACCTGATGCACTTTCGTAACACCATATTTACCCAAAGCAGAAAGATCATCATTCACAGTTCCGAGTACTAAAGCTTCAGCTGTTGTTCCGATCTGAGCAGCCAGTTTAACACCATAGGTCAATACTTCAAAAGAAGATTTCTTGATATGGTTTTCTGTTTGATCAACAAATATTAATACAGACATAATACTGATTTTAAATTTATGAATGTGCAGATTTGCAAATGCAATCACTGCACAATATTTTGATTTTATAATTTGTAATCTCTTTCATCCGCACATTTGCACATCTTCTAATCTGCACATCAGATAGCTTTCGCTTCTTCGTGCAGTAATCTTACCAGTTCTGCCACATTTTCTGCTGCCACTAATTTTACACCTGCTTTTGCAGCCGGCAATTCAAAATTCAGAACTGCTGTCAATGCATCTACTGCAATAGGTTCCACCACTTTCAATGGTTTTGTTCTGGCAGCCATGATACCACGCATGTTTGGGATGCGTTGCTCTGCCATACCTTTCTGGCAACCTACTACA
>CAIMKO010000039.1 GCA_903841915.1 uncultured Chitinophagaceae bacterium
ACTTTAAAATAACTGCTCAATGCATTCACGGCTTTGGTACCCACTCCGTTCAAACCAACGCTTTTTTGAAAAGCACGGCTGTCATATTTTGCACCGGTATTGATCTTACTCACCACATCCACTACTTTACCCAAAGGAATACCACGGCCATAATCCCTGATATAGACTGTCTTCCCTTCCACAGTTATATCCACATGCTTCCCGTACCCCATCGTATGCTCATCGATACAATTATCGATCACTTCCTTCATCAACACATATATCCCATCATCCGGTGCACTGCCATCACCCAGTTTACCAATATACATGCCTGGTCTTAAACGAATATGTTCTTTCCAGTCAAGGCTTCTGATATCGTCTTCCGTATAATTCGTCTGTGCTTTTAATTCGGCCATAATTCAATTAATCGTTATTTTAATTTAGTCTGAACAGGGATTGGGGAGGATTTTAAAGATTAAAACGATTATAATAACATTCTCAAATCCACATAATCCATCAGATCTTTCAAAATCCAGGTTCAGAAAATTGCCCCAACCCGCAAATCTAACTACCTGAATCAGCTAAACATTTTTCTTTTTTCTACAAATCCATCCACAATGTGGATAAAAGATCTCCAGAAATATTTTTGGAACATTCAGCTACATTTGTAAAATCTCCATCCATCCACCATATTTAGAAACAGATATTGCCGCAATTAAGGCGATCGCCACCCTGAAAGCAAGTGAGAACGACGGTTTAGGCTCATTTCTCAAAATGCAGGATCCTAATGCTATTGACCTACTTGTTCAGCAAATAAATGAAGCTGTTACCGCGCAAATTGACTGTACCCAATGCGGAAATTGCTGCAAAACTTTAATGATCAACATTTCGGAAACAGAAGCAAATACAATTGCAAAGCATTTAGACAGTACCAGAACTGACTTTGACGACCAATATATTGAAAAAGGAAGTAACGGCATGATGATCATGAATAAAATGCCCTGCCATTTTTTAAACGAAAATCAATGTACTGTTTACGAAAATCGTTTCAGCGGCTGCAGAGAATTTCCGGCCCTGCATTTACCTAATTTTACGGGACGGCTGTTCACCACTTTTATGCATTACGAGCGCTGCCCCATCATTTTTAATGTTACAGAACAATTAAAAAAAGAATTGAGCTATATAAAAGAATAATTTGCTGTTCGTAATTGACCATTCCTTATTCCCTAAACATGATCTATTTCGGCATTGATATTCTGTTACAGCAAGATCCTTCATGGAAACAGCAACGCATCGGGCTGGTTACCAATCATGCAGCAACTACCCATCATTTCATCCCATCGAGAAAAGCACTGCAGGATCATGGCTTCAACATTACCAAATTGTTCTCTCCTGAACATGGATTGAATGTAAAAGGTGCAGATGGCGCTAAAATGAATGATGGTATCGATACAGTAACAGGTTTACCCATCATCAGTTTATACGGCGATAAACTGCAACCTTCGGCTGAAGATCTTAGCGATATCGATACTGTATTGTTTGATATTCCCGATGTGGGCAGTAGGTTCTATACTTATTTATGGACACTGTCGCATGTACTCGAAGCCTGCTGTAAACAAAATAAAAAATTGATTATTCTCGATAGGCCCAATCCCATCTCCGGCAATTTATCACTGTCAGAGGGGCCCATGCTGGATGAAGAAAATTGCAGTTCCTTTATCGGCAGATGGGAAATACCCATACGGCACAGTTGCAGTTTGGGTGAATTGGCTTTGTATTTTAATCATGTAAAAAATATTCATGCGACCATTGAAATAATCAAATGTCAAAACTGGAACAGAAATGATTTTCAAACAGATTGGGGAATTGATTTCGTACCCACTTCTCCTGCCATCCGGAATTTTGAAGCTGCATTATTATATCCCGGTACAGGTTTACTGGAAGCCACTAATATCAGTGAAGGAAGAGGAACAGAATTGTCTTTTCAGGTTGCCGGTGCCCCCTGGATGGATGGAAAAGAAGTTGCAACTATTTTTAATCAATTGGCATTGGACGATGTAAAAGCAGAACCCATCAATTTTATCCCATCCAACAGTAAATATGCCAATCAAAAATGCGGTGGTGTTCAATTTAAAGTATCACATATTTCTTCTTATACGGCTGTTTTTACAGGACTGATGTTCAT
>CAIMKO010000040.1 GCA_903841915.1 uncultured Chitinophagaceae bacterium
CAATACACTTGTATAAAAAGCAGGAACTTTTACAACAGGATTCGGACCTGATGCAGGTACTTTTGACCGATCGAAATTGTCTTTAGCTTTTATATATTTTCTTTCGCCATAACCATAATTAGGTGCTTTATAATTTGATTGATCAACAACATAATTATCAGCAGCTGCTTTTAAATTTTCAGCACCCTTTGTTGATACACTTACAATAACATGATGTTTGTCTTTTACATATTTGTTGTACACACGCATCACATCTTCTTTGGTTAAGTTTTGATACATCTTCAACAACTTACCCGTCATATTGGGCGTACCCGCAAATGTTTGAAACGCTGCTAACTGACTTACTTTACCTGAAACACTTGCCAAACCATTGATAGTTCTGCTTTCGTAAGTGCTTTTAAATTTCTGAATGTCTTCATCAGTCACACCGCGTTTCTCAAATTCAACAAAAGCCTGCGAAACCAATTGCTGCATTTCACCCAGCGACTTGCCCGGATAAGGAGTAACCGAAACAGAGAACTCCCCTGCCAATTCGCTCAACTGACTGCTGGCACTGGCTTGCAGCGCTTTTTGGTCTTTGATGAGGAACTGATAGAATACAGAACTACGGTTTCCGCCACCGCCGCCGCCTCTACCACCTCTGCCACCGCCTCCACCACCGCCGCCTAATACTTGTGATAAGCAAGCCAATGCTGCCATATCTTCATTGTATTCAGGAACGGTTGGATATACCAATCTTAACTGGGCTGCTCTTGCATAATTATCAGTATAACTAACAAAACGGTCTTTGTCTAAAACAACTGGGGCTAATTTTACCGGCTGTACATCCGGGCATCTTGGAATGGATCCAAAATATTTTTCAGCCAGTTTAATGATATCTGCCGTTTTCACATCGCCGCCAACAGTTAATGTTGCGTTGTTGGGGCCATACCAACGCAGGAAGAAATTCTTTAGATCATTTACGCTTACTTTATTCAACTCTTCTATATATCCGATCGTCAACCATGAATAAGGATGACCATAAGGATATAAATTCTTTGCAGTTACTTCACTTACCAAGCCATAAGGTTGGTTATCATAATTCTGTCCGCGTTCATTTTTTACTGTAGCACGTTGCACTTCAAATTTTTGCTGTGTTACGGCGTCTAATAAAAAGCCCATGCGGTCAGCTTCGAGCCAGAGCATTTTTTCAACCTGATTGCTCGGAACTGTTTCATAATAATTGGTTCTGTCGCGATTGGTTGAACCATTTAATGTACCCCCAGCTTCGGTCACTAATTTAAAATGTTGCTGATTGGTAACATGGTCGCTTCCTTCAAACATCATGTGTTCGAAGAAATGAGCGAAACCGCTTTTGCAGATCTCTTCACGGGAAGAACCTACATGATAGGTAACATCCACATGCACGATCGGGTCACTGTGGTCTTCATGTACCACCACGGTTAAACCATTGGATAAAATATATTTTTCATAAGGGATCACGATCTCATCCCCTTTTTTTGTGATCTTTTCTAGCAGCTTGGTTTGTGCAAAACTGCTAAGCTGTAAAAAGAATGCAGCAATAAACAATAAGAAGATTCTTTGTTTCATGTGTTTTGGTTTTTAAGGACTTGAAAGGTAGCAGCTATTAGAGTAGTTGCAAAACCATTCGAACCAAAGTATTCGCTGAACACCGAATAACAAATATGTTTCACCGAAAACTGATTTTGTCTACCATAATATCGCCCAGCAGGGAAGTGACATTAAGTTAAGGATTACAATTCTGAGTAATAAATTTCTGCTTTGCAGAAAAGCACATTGAAAATGATAGTTTAGCCACAAACCTGCCTACCGGCAGGCAGGGGCGCAAAGTCACAAAGTTTTAAAAAGCTTCGCTCTTTC
>CAIMKO010000041.1 GCA_903841915.1 uncultured Chitinophagaceae bacterium
CCTTTAAAAGTTCCACTTATTGCTAATGCTGCGCTGGCAGTATTTGTAACTTTTGCAGTATAGGTTCCTTCAATGGAGGTAGCAGAAACAGAGGTTACGGTAATAGAACCTGCAGTTGCTGCAGAAGCCGAACTAAAATAATTATCAGTTCCTGCCGAACCTGCAATATAGGTTACGATCAAAGTTGTGTTGGCAATGGCGTTTGGTACCAGAGAATAAGTGCCCGCTGCAGTAATATTATTGAATGAAATAATAAACTGCTTTGGTGTTCCTAAACTACCAATGATAGTGATGGTGGTAACACCGCTAACTGTCTGTTTGTTAAATAGTGCATTGGTTCCATTAACACTAAAGCTTGATGCGCCAGTACCTGTAATCTCTCCTTGTCCTGAAGGATAAGTTGTGGTAGCTGCTGCATCATCTTTTTTACAGCCTGTAAAAGTAATAGCTGCAAGGATAACTGTGAAGAAATACGTTTTGATTTGTTTCATTAAGTTAGGTTTTTTGAGGCGCGAAAATAGGTTCGAAATGAATAGTAATTCCTGAATCTTTAGACGCTTATTCCCCATTTACCCACAATTATTTCATACTGTTTAATGTATATACATGTTACACGATTGTATTCTTAAACAATATCTACTAACCACTTTATATGCTATTATCAGGCTTGATTAGACTTTATCACTATTTTATATACCGAAATGTAAAATGCTTTTGGTAATTCCCTGCAAACTCTCCGTTACTAAACAACTTTTTTATATTAATTGTACAAGAAACAGGTAATTGATAAGCATTGTATGTATACGACAAACGCATATGATCCTCAATTGGCACATCATCTTTCCCTCTCTTTATTTTATATGCTACCGGATTATTTTGATTGATATAATACCAATGGAATTCAGCACCTTCTAAATCAAAATCGTTTGTAAGATTGATAAGATCTGAAATATTAAACGACACTTTCCCTTCGGTAAGACAGGATGCAATATTCAATTGATGAAATGGGTTGATGGCAGTATCAAATTTTGAATAGGTATCATATAAACCGGTATAATCATAATACCCTTCCTTATATAGTGAGAATGCATTGTTAACATTTACATGAAAGACAATGCTGTCTTTAGAAAATATTTCATCGCCATTACCACGGACAACTTTAGCATGATACGCTGTTTGCACAGTAGTATTGGTTTGTTTAAAACGGACTTCTCCATTTCTCAGCAGTGTATCATATTGTTTTTCAACATGAATCACGCTGTCTCTCACTCTTTTACCGTTTTGATAAATGAAATATTGCAATTTTGTGCTGCGCCACCCCAGGTTTAATTCAGCTCTACCCGCTACATATTCTAGAGGTTCAGTATTACTATTACTGTTATCGTATTCCTTTCTGCTGTAATCATAAGATAGCACTCTTCTTAACCGGGGTTGCAGTTGATCACCGTTATATTCAAAACACTGCATGAGAGTTGTATCAATCAATAGTTGTCCTGTTGGATTAGAAACAGTGTGCCCCAGAAAACAAGTTCTGTCTACCACACATTCAACTCTGTTTAATTGATCGTACTTCCATACAATGTCTTGATATTTTCCTTTAATGGTATCTCCGGTAACACTTTCAATCCGCGGGATCATTGGCTTGTTTTGTGCAAACAAGAAAAGAGGCAAGAATAAGATGAAGCTTAGTGTTTTTTTCATTTTGAGTATTTAAAATAGAATTCAAACCTTGTGGTTTATTTTTTATATCGAAAAGTAAAATGCTTTAAATTACCATTAGCAAACCTGCCATTAGAAATTATTTTCTTCACATAGATTGTACAATAAACAGGTAGTTTGTTTTGATCATACGTATAACGCAAGCTGCTGATATCAATAATTGGAGAGTCTTTTTCGCCTCTTTTGATGGTAAAATGTAAGGCATTGTTTTGATTGATCAAATGCCAATTGAAATCGGTGCCGCCATAATCATATTTAGTATTGAAATTAATCAACTCAGCCGCCTCAAATGAAAAAGCGATCTTCTCGTTGATAAGGATCGACGCAATATTCAATTGACGAAATGGATTGATGTTATTGTCAAATTTTGTGAATGTATAATACGATCCTGTGAATTCATGATTTGCATAATGATGCCCGGAAGTTTCAGCATTAACATTTCCCTGATATTCTAAATTGTCTTTATAATAATCGGAGCCATTACGATCAGAAAAATCGATGAGCCTTGTTACTGTTGAATCGGTTTGTTCATAGGCTGTTATATAGCTTTCCTTCAATGCGTTTCTTTCCTTACTTGCTTTTTGTGTAACGAGCACACTATCTTTCACTCGTTTCCCATTCTCGTACTTAAAATATTGTAGCACTGTTTTATCCCAATGCAATCCTTTTCCCTTGCCGGATGATTCATAGGTCGTAGTTCTTCTTAACAGCGGTGCCTTTTGTTGATCTGTATATTCAAAGGTTTGTATTGCTGTAGTGTCAGCAACCCAAACATTTGTCTTTGAAGCACCGGATTTTTGTAAATGACCGGTTCTATTTACAATACTGCTCACTCGATTAAAATGATCATAAGAAAAAATAATTTCTTTAAAATTTCCTTTAATAGTATCACTGCATACAGTATTTATTAATGGCAGTGATGAATTATTGATAAGGCCAGGTTGAGCAAAAGAAATAAAAGGTATTAGAGCAACGATCAAAACTATTCTTTTCATCAGGGTGTATTTAAAATAGAATTCAAACATCGCGATTTATTTTTTATATCTGAAAGTAAAATGCTTTAAATAGCCTTCAATAAATCGGGTACTCGCATATTCTGAAACTATTTTCTTCACATAGATTGTACAATAAACAGGAAGTTTGTTTTGATCATACGTATAACGCAAACTGATGATATCCCTAAATGGAGAGTCTGTGTCGCTTCTTTTGTTAGTACTATGTAAGGGATTGTTTTGATTGATCAAATGCCAATTAAAATCTGAACCGCCTCCATAACCATTCCCGTCATTTAATTTGATTAACTCAGTTTCTTCAAATGAAAAAGCGATCTTCTCGTTAATAAGGATCGATGCAATATTTAATTGACTAAAGGGATTGATATTATTGTCAAATTTTGTGTACGTATAATACGATCCTGAAAAATCATGATTTCCAGAATGAAACCCGGTGATTTCTGCACTAACATTTTCATGATATTCCAAATCGTCTTGATAATAATCGCTAGTCTTAAGAACTGAAAAATCAGTGAGCCTTTCTACTGTTGAATCGGTTTGTTCATAGGCTATTATATAGCTTTCCTTCAATGCGCTTCTTTCCTTACTTGCTTTTTGTGTAACCAGCACGCTATCCTTCACTCGTTTCCCATTCTCGTACTTAAAATATTGTAGCTCTGTTTTGTTCCAATGTGATTTTTTTTCTTTGCCGGATGATTCATAGGTCATTCTTCTCCTTAACAGCGGTGCCTTTTGCTGATCAATATATTCAAAGGTTTGTACCGCTGTGGTGTCA
>CAIMKO010000042.1 GCA_903841915.1 uncultured Chitinophagaceae bacterium
ACTTTTGCGCAGGGTATTGCCGGTATCGTTATTCAAATAGGAGAAGCGTTGCAGCAACATTTTCCTTATGATGCAGCAACCGATACGAATGAATTGCCTGACGATATTGTTTTTGGACGATGATCTTACCTGTCACGAATGAATCGGTAATCTTTTCATTCGAGCAAATGACAAATAAAAAATAATGAAGAAACTCTTTTTCATATTCATACTTTTTTTCAGCATACATAGTATTGCTCAAAAAAGTATTGCTAAGCCCAATCCGGCGAGATTAGTGGTAGATAATGCCAATGTGCTGGATGCTTACGACAGGGATCAGTTAGAACGGAAGTTAGTTGCACTGGACGACAGTACTTCCAATCAAATTGTTGTACTTTCTGTCAATACATTGAATGATGAGCCCATTGAAGACGTTGCAACAAAAACCTTTCGTGAATGGGGCATCGGCAATAAAAAAACAAATAACGGTGTACTGATCTTGATCGCAGTGGCAGATCATAAGGTAAGGATCGAAATAGGGTATGGTTTGGAAGGAGCAATACCGGATATCATTGCCAGCGATATTATCAATAATGATCTTAAACCCGCATTCAGGCAAAATAACTATTATGCAGGGATCAATAAAGCAGTGGATGATCTGAGTAAGGCTGCAGTAGGTGACTATAAAATAAAGCGTGCAAGAAATGATTTACCTAGCAACGGTGGTGCCGGAAGTATATTGAAATTCATTTTCATTATCATCATTGTGATCGTTTTAATGGTTATGCGTGGCCGAGGTGGTGGTGGAGGCGGAGGTGGAATGCTTACCGGAATGTTATTGGGAAGCATGTTAGGTGGTGGTGGACGAGGCGGCGGCTGGAGTGACGGCGGCGGAGGCGGTGGTTTCGGCGGTTTTGGAGGCGGTAGTAGTGGAGGTGGGGGTGCCAGCGGAGGTTGGTAAATGAGTCTTTAGTCCAGAGTCAGAAGTCGGGAGTCAAGGCCCGATTATTATATTATTTACAATTTATCTTTCTAAAAATCAATTAATGAAAAGAGTCTTTATTGCTTTTTCAATTATTTTGCTGGCCACTGCAGTCAATGCACAAACAATCAATGCCGGAAAAAAACTTACTGCTGTTGCTATTGTCAAAACAAATACTTCAGTAAGTCAGATGGGAACCGAAATGGAAATTCCTGCTACCGGAACAGTAACTACCGATTTCGAAGTAAAATCAGTAGCAGGAAAGACAATCACATTTACTGCTACCTTAAAAAGAATAGCAGGCTCTGTTACTATGATGGGTAATGAGCAGACTTTTGATTCAAGTGATTCTGCAACTGCCGCCAATCCCCAATTCGCAGATGCATTGAAAGAAATCAATAAGCCACAGGAGATCATTTCTGAGGCCGGTAAGATCTCTTTACCGCAGGATCTTTCAGGTACGCCGCGAAGCGAGGACATTGCACATTATCTAATGATACCGGTTAATGCCGCATCTGTAAAAGAAGGATATGCATGGAGCGATTCTTCTTCAACTACAGAAGGGTCTAGATCATTGAATAATTATATGGTAACAAAAGTTTCAAAGGAAGAAGTGGTTATAACTGTATTAAGCAATAATAAATCAAAAGCTACTCGTCAGCAAATGGGTATTGAAGTTAAAGAAGATATGCAGGGTGCATCAACAGTTATATTAACTTATGAAGCTGCTACCGGATATTAAAAAGTGCAGCAGTTACTTTTTCTGCTAGCGGCAATAAAGAAGTGATGGGAAATGAAATTCCGATGAGTACAAAAGGTACTGCCAGTGTTACGATAAAATAATTAAACAATTCTTATAAAAAAGCCATCACAAATCTGTGATGGCTTTTTTGTGTCATAAAAGTTACAATCAAGATGCCATTATAAGTACAATTCTTTTGTAGATTTCTTAAAGCTCCAGATTGAAATTGTATTAATAAATTAGTTTATCAGTAAATGATATAACATTTAAAAGAAAACTCATTCTTCTTTTTTGCATAAATGATTAATTTGGCAAGGCTATTTTTTTATTAATTTAAAATCAAATTTTATGAAAGAAATCGTAGAAACTTATGCAGTTCTTTTAGCTGTTAGCGGCCCAGTAGTTGCTTGGGCATATCTCGTGATAGTAGGTTGGGTTATATATTTTTAGATAAAACTTACTGTCTATAAATTTAAGATCGAAGTCTTATTACTTCGATCTTTTTTTTATCGCAACTAATTACACTTTTTTTCTGTTGCTTACTATTTATTGACGGATGAAATGTTTCGTAATAATCCATAAATAACCTTGTTCAATAATTAGTCTGTTGATAAAATGAATATGTGGCAACATTTGCTACAATAAAAAAACAGCAGCCATAATATTATATTACCAGATGCTGTTTTTTTATGAGTAAGAAATATTATTTCTTTGCCGGTATTTGCGATTTAATATAATCAGCCTGTTCTTTTAATCCGGCTGCATCTTTTTTAGATGCCAAACCTTGCAATAAGAACTGATTGATGAAAGGGTCTGTCTGACTTTTGTATGCACTGGGAATTCCTTCACGGAACTTTACGATCTGGTCAACACCTTTCTTTAATTTATCATTGTCTTTAATTTTCCCTAATAAAGTTGTGAATGACTGTAACTGCTGGAACTTGCCTTCCGACATGGGCGTTTTCTCAAATTCTTCTGAAACAAAATCAAAAGAAGTCTCATCACCATAAGTGATCAGTATCGTTGAGATAGCGGTAGACAATTTTCCCTTTGCCGGATTTTTGCTTAATTCCTTCGCTGCATTAAATGCACCGGTACTGTCTATTTTAGACCATGCTTCCAATGCACTTCCTGCAATACTGTAAGATGAATCGTAAGTGGCTTTTGTAAATAAAGATTTGTATTGTTCTTTTTTATACTTGCCCAATAATTCAATTGCTTTGGCACGCACGATTGATTTAGGATCATTCTTGGCCAGGTCTGCTAATATAGGTTCTGCCTGAGTTTTAACGGCATCGTTCGAAATATTGATCTTGGTCAAAGTATAGATCCTCAGATTAAAGTAAGGATCTTTCATGGCTGTTTTTAAAAGCTCCAAAGCTTTAGGATCGGATTGATTCTTTGCTGCAAAATCAATGGCTTCTCTTCGGTCCAGATATAAGCCTGCATATTTATATTGATGGATATAATTATCTAAATTCTTATTCTCTTTCTTTTCGCTCAATAATATCTTGTCCCCATCGAAACTGATCAAGTCAGGTTTTGAACTAACTGCATATGAAAATGTATCTGCTGCATTTTCTGCCCAAACATTATAGCGTTTCTTTTCATTGCCGATATAAATATCAATCGAAGCAGGAAGTTTAAAGAGGCTGCCTTTTTGTGTTTGCTGAACGATCACACTGGCTACTCTTTTTTCAACATCATAATTGTAAGTGATATTCAATTTAGGGTGACTATTCCCATAATACCATTGATTCCAATACCAGTTCAGATCCTGTCCTGAAGCTTCTTCAAATGCCAAACGCAATTGATGAGCCTCCGCATTTTTGAATTTGTTATTGGTGAGATAAATATTCAATGCTTTAAAAAATACACTGTCACCTACATAAGTGCGCAGCATGTTTAAGATACGGCCGCCTTTGTGATAGCTTACTGCATCGAACATATCTTCTTTATCGCTGTAATAAAAACGCACCAGATTCTTAGCGTAGTTTTCAGGATTCATTAAATAAGTCTGCTGGTCTTTATAGTTGATATGGTCACCTGCATCCTTTCCGTATTTATGTTCAAACCATAATGTTTCGCTGAAATTTGCAAAGGATTCATTCACTGTGATATTGCTCCAGCTTTCTGTTGTTACCAGATCTCCAAACCATTGATGAAATAGTTCATGTGCTACATAATCTTCAAAGGCATTGCCGTCTACCAATTCTCTGGCATCCTGTTGTAATGCATCGGTATGAAGTGTGGCAGTGGTATTTTCCATGGCACCACTTACGTAATCGCGCCCGGTGATCTGTGCATATTTCTGCCAGGGATAGTCAATCCCTGTTATCTTAGAATAAAAGGCGATCATCTCAGGTGTATTGCCGAATATTTTACGGGCAACCGGCGCATATTCTTTTTCTACATAATAACTTACTTCTTTGCCTTTATAAGAATCTTTGATCACACTGTATTCACCAACACCCATGAAAAATAAATAAGGAGAATGTGGTAGATCCATTTTCCAGTAATCAGTTCTGGTGCCATTGCTGTTTTTTGTCTGACTTACCAATAGACCATTGGAGAGTGTCAGATATTTTGCAGGAACAGTGATATAGATCTCTTCTGTCGTTTTTTGATTGGGTTTGTCAATGGTCGGAAACCATGCAGAATTGGATTCTGTTTCACCCTGGGTCCAGATCTGTGTGGGTTTATTTTTTTCTTCACCCAATGGATTGATAAAATATAGGCCCTTAGCATCGTTGATCGCAGCACTTCCTTTTACTTTCAGCTCATTGGGTTTGGAAGTGTAATCGATGAAAACAATATATTTTTCTGTAGCACTGTAAGCCTTATTGAGTTTGATGGAAAGGTAAGAAGAATCATAACTGTATTTGAGATCAGTATATTTCCCGTTTGCAAAAACAGACACTTTATTGATGTTCATTCCTTTTGCATCCAGTTTCAAAGAATCTGTTGAACCGGCATGAGGGTGTAAAGTGATCCATGCTTTACCGTACAGATACGATTTCGCATAATCGAATCTCACATCCAATTTGGTATGAACAAGATCATTAACCTTAGTGGCAGAGCCCCTGTAATTTTTTTTCCAACTCGAATCAACTGCTTCTTGCTGGGCATTCGCTGCAACCATTGCAAATAAACAGAACGTCAGTAAATATTTTTTCATGTTTGTTTTTTTGTAGTGATAAAGATAAAAGCTTGCCTATATAATAAATTCATAATTTTTTTAAAACCCCTTTTTTAAGGATGGTCGGAGAATTTAGGGGCTAATAGCCATAATTTCAATTAGATTTGCGGTACCTATTTGTAATGATTATTATGATGAAATCATTGATTAAAGTATTTGTTTTATTGATCTTTATCGCAAGCGTTTCTGGTCTGAAAGCACAGCAGCAAAAGCATTTTGTTTTTATTCAGAGTGAGAATAAGCAACCCTATTCTGTTCAGTTGAATGGGATGACCTATAGTTCTACCAAGTCCGGTTATCTGATCATTTCCCAATTATTACCCGGTAAATATTATTTCACTGTCGGCTTTCCTAAGAATCAATACCCCGAACAAAAATTTATTGTAGATATCAATATAAGCGATCCCGGGATAGGTTATTCGCTCAAGCAATTTCCCGAAAAAGGATGGGGCTTATTTAATATTATCGACTTCAGTACTATTATGGCTGATAATGCTGCAACAGCTGTTCAAAAGGATACATTGGTTACCGCAACCGTTAAAACTGATACAGCCAGGCTGATCAGTGAAAAAGCGATAGAAAAGCCGGCTGCTTCAAATGCTGTTGCTCCTGCTTTAAAAAGCACAGTTGACGCAACAACAGTAGCGGCTTCAAACACAGTTGCTGCGGGTGCCGCAGCCGTCGCTAGCACAATTGCGGTAACAACAACTGCTAATAAGCCTGCTCCTGTAAAAGACACCGTTGCTACTCTGAAAAATACAGCTGTAGAAGCGAGTGTAAAGACCGTTGTGCCTGTTAAAACAGCAGCCAATACTGCAAACAAAAAAGTCATTAAATCATTTGAATTGATCAGTGCAACAAGTGTTGATCAGATCTATGTAGATAAAAGCCGCAAAAAGATTGACACCATTGCGATCTTCATCCCTTTGCTACCAAAGACGGATACGGTGCCTGCTGTAAAAAAATGCCAGTTGCTTGCCACCGAAGATGATTTTCACAAAATAAGATTGGATATGGCTTCAGCCACAACCAATGCATTCATGTTGAGTGTTGCAAAAAATTATTTTAAATCAAAATGTTACTCGGTTGAACAGGTAAAGAATCTTGGCGTTCTTTTTTTAAGCGAAGAAAGCCGCTTGCAGTTTTTTGAAATGGCAAAACCATTTATCTCGGATGCAGAAAATTATCCAGCTCTTCGATCACAGTTTATCAATCCTGATTGGAGAGAAAAATTCAATGCAACTGTAAAAACTAATTGATCATGCACCGCTATTTTTTAGAACTAGCCTATAAAGGAACAAAATACAGTGGGTTTCAGGTGCAGGATAATGCGAATACTATTCAGGAAGAAACAGAAAAAGCACTCGAAATATTTTTCAAACAAAAGATCAGTTTAACGGGCTCATCCAGAACAGATGCCGGGGTACATGCTTTACAGAATTTCTTTCATTTTGATACAGAACTTATTATTGCGAGCGAACAATTGTATAATATCAATGCCATTTTGCCCGCTGATATTTCTGTAAGATCCATTCGTTCGGTAAGATCTGATGCGCATTGTCGTTTTACTGCCACCGGCCGTGCATATCGATATTATATCTACAGCAATAAAGATCCTTTTTTGCAGGACAGGTCCTGGTTCTATCCTTTTACAGTTGATATGCAGATACTGAATGAAGCTGCTGCAATCGTTAAGACCTATCAGGATTTCACTTCCTTTTCAAAACGCAATACACAGGTCAATAATTTCAAATGCAGTATCACCCAATCTCAATGGGTGATCGAAAATGATTGTTATGTATATGAGGTAAGAGCGAATCGGTTCTTAAGAGGCATGGTAAGAGGATTGGTAGGCACCATGCTGAAGGCCGGAAGGAAAATAATAACACTCGATCAGTTCAAAGGGATCATCGAAGCAAAGGACTGTACAAAAGCAGATTTTAAAACCCCTGCACATGGACTCTTTTTAACAGCAGTTCATTATCCTGAAAATATTTTTATATAGAACAGTAATTACGCTTTTGACTTTTAGCGTAAACCCCATTTAATATGTAGCATTTAACATCCAACATTTCTATCTCTTTCTTCGTGATTTCTTCGTGATCTCTTGCTACCTGCTTGCAGATTTGTTCGGGTGCTCTCGAAGAACTCCCGAAGAAAACAGCAAAAAGACAATAAGAAAATAAGAAGAAGACAATAACGAAATGCGGTTATGAAGCGTTTGATCCCGGCGCCATGGATTTTTCTGGTCAATCAAACTTATAACCAAGGCCAAATACTATTCCATAATCCAAATTACTTGCTTTGATAGAGTTTGCCTGGCTATCGTAATTATCATAGAGTTTGAGATTAACCGTAAAATCTTTAATGATCTTCCAATCAATCTTTATTTCTCCGTCATGCCTTACCCTGCCTTTTTGTGAGAGACTTGTGTAGATATTTTGCGTTGTGCCGATACTCAGTTCAGGATGACTGAATTTAAAAAAATGAAAACTAAATAATACAGGCCATTCTGCAGTATGCAACTGTGAATCGTCCGTGCTGCTTTTTTCCTGGTTAATAGTCAGTCCTGTCATGATATCTGCTCTGGTATGAATACCGGAAAGAAAATTAATACCCGCGATTATTCCTTCCTGATAACGTCGGGCCAACCCCAGTTCAAGATTGCGTTGATAATTTAATAAAAATGTTCCCTTCCACAAAGCACTAAAAAAATAACTACTGGTCAGGTTTACCGATTCATTGTCTCTGCTAAAAGAAGCATTCTGCTGAGTAATAATGGAAGAAACAGCTGTGCTGAATTCTGCTTTTTTAAGCAGGTATCTCAAACTGCCATCCAGATTGAACCTTCCGATATTACTGTTCTTTGAATAAGAATATCCTGAACTGATATTGCCTTCCCAGATATTTTTTTCACTGTTAAAATAAGAGAGCGAAGAAATGTCTCTTAAGTAGATGAGGTTCCAGCCTTTTTTGTCATCACCCACATTAACATAGCCTGACTGATCACTTTGTTTGATCGTAGAAAATAAATTCTTGTGATTGGTCGTTTCGATCCGGTATATTTTTTTTGACGCCGCAATTGTTTTTATTTTACTTATTTTAATGGTCATCAGTGAAAGATCCTCTCCGTCAAATGTCAAATAACCAAGGTCGATCTTTTTCAGGTTACCAAAAACGATCTGCCCGTTTTTAAAATACAGTGTATCCCATTTGGTTTGTGCGATCAACTCTCCAGAAAACAGTAGGCATAAGCATACTAGCAAAACTTTAAAAATATGGGTGAGTTTGTTTGCCATTGAATAGATTCGAAAAATAAAAGGCTAACCTTTATGGTCAATATCAGCTCGTCAAATTTATCTTAATTACTGTAAAGTCATTTTCTTTTTTTGTATTGAATTTTATGATACCAATTCTATTAGTGAAATTCAAAAACAGGGAGCCTATAACAGATATTTATACCATCTCATTTTCCATGTTAGCTGAATTATTACGCAAGAATCGTTTTACCTTGAGACGGAAATATCTAAGTATCTCAGCTAACAGAAGAGCCCAATGCAAAAGTTTTTGAACACTTTACATATTCGTTCATTTATTCCCATTCTGGATTGGCTGCCCAAATACAATAAAGGGTTTCTGAAATGGGATATGATTGCCGGAATAACGCTTGCTTCTTTTGTATTACCCGAATCGATGGCTTATGCAACATTGGCGGGGCTTCCTACATACTATGGTATTTATTGTTGTTTGGCAGGAGGTTTATTTTTTGCATTTTTCACCACTTCAAAACATGTGGCTGTAGGACCAACTTCTGCTATCTCTTTGATGGTGGGTACAACAGTTGCAGTTTTATCAGGCGGTGATCCTGCAAGGTGGGCAGCCATTGCAGCATTAACTGCATTAGCTGTAGCGTGTATTTGTTTTATTGCTTTTCTGTTGCGACTGAGTTCATTGGTGAATTTTATCAGTGAAAGTATATTGCTTGGTTTTAAAGCCGGTGCAGCACT
>CAIMKO010000043.1 GCA_903841915.1 uncultured Chitinophagaceae bacterium
AAAAATATTGAGACAAAGACACCTGTATGAGTAAAAGTGTGATACTTAACAATACAAAATATATTCTTGCAAAGATCTTATGAAGCAAATAGAAAACCATAAATGGCACAAACCAGATCAGGCCTGTAAAAAGAAAATAGGAAATATCTTTTGACAAACCCAAGAACACCACTTGATAAAATAATTTGGGGGTTCCATGCTTTATTATTTCATATACGATCTCATATGCCCTCGCAGCAATAAACAAACATAATAATACAATGGCATAACTGCTGTAATCTTTAAAGGAATGATAAATGGTAACCGGAATCTTTTTGATGAATCGAAGAACCGGTAAAAGTATATTTTTCGAAAACCCAAATTTCGGTTTCTCTTTTTTAGATGCTTTTCGCTTTACCGAAGCTGCCTTTTCGGCGTATGCATTTCGGATGAAAGCTCTATTTTCAAAAGCTGTTTTTTCTACATCCACAATGGGTTTTGCTTTCACTACTGTGAAACCTACCCTTGTCATTTCACCCCATCCTTTATTGGCTGTTAAAAGATAGTAGTACCCTTTCATGGCACACCAAACAATAAAGGGATGATAATAAAAAGGTTCTGTAAGCGCAGTTAGTATCAGGGATGTTATTTCCGATCGCCGCTTATATTTATTATAGGTGATGATCTCCATGTAAATACCAAATACAGAATATAAATAGCCGAAGAGAACAACCAACGATCAGTAAATAAAGAAAAAATACCATTCTATTAATCCTGCCACCGCAAACAAAAAGAAAAAGATAAAACCTAAAAATTCTATAATGGGTGCATAGAACTCAAAGAAATACCAATAAGGATAACTTAATACCCCCATTAAATGATACTTGGGGTTGAAGAACATTTTCCGGTGAATCTTTAATGTCTCATAAGTTCCTCTTGCCCAGCGATTGCGTTGCCTTCCCAAAACCCGAAAAGATTCAGGTCCTTCTGTCCAGCATAAGGGATCAGGGATATAAGTTACATTGTAGTCGATTTTTTTTTCTTCCATATACCGCCGCATCCGAACCACCAGTTCCATATCCTCACCCACCGTATCATGATTATAACCACCTGCTTTAATAACGATCTCTTTATCAAATGCCCCCAATGCCCCTGAAATTAACATCAGGCCATTTAATTTACTCCAGGCCATTCTGCCTAAAATAAATGACCGGATATATTCAAGACTCTGCATGCGCGGAAGATATTTTTTAGGGACCTTCACATCGAGTAATCTACCCTCCTTAACAATACAGGAATTAGCGATACGAACAACCCCGCCCGAAGCGATCGTCTTTTTATTGGTTTGTTCTAAAAATGGTTTTATCATTTTCAGCAATGCATCATGTTCTAAGATGCAATCCACATCAATGCAAAGAAGATAATCATTAGACGCAAAATTTACCCCTACATTTAATGCATCCGCTTTACCGCCATTTACTTTGTCTATTACGACCAATTTCCCGAATACCGGATTTTTACTTTTGTATACTGCTTTAACTTCCTTTGTGGGTATTTGATACGTTACAAAATGTTCTACTCTTTTTAATTCATATGCTTCGATTAATAATTCCAGGCTATTGTCCGTGCTCCCGTCATTCACAATAACCACTTCCAGATCACTGTAATAAATAGAAAGAAGTGAACGAACGTTTTCAATAATGGTCTTTCCTTCGTTAAATGCAGGTGCCAATATGGTGATAGAAGGGGCGTATTGTGAGGCGGCTAATAAAGAATAATCGGTAAAACTGTTCTTATTCAGGTAAGTATCCATCTCACCGATAGAATAAAATCCGATCATAATGTAAGAAAGCAACAGGAATATGCTGTATAAGAATATCCCATACATGATAATGTTAAATATAATATCGCCTATCAGTTGCCAGTTCATTGTTCCATTTCATATTTAATATGAAGAAGAATTTTTTGATAGGGCCCGTAAGGTGCTTTTGCTTTTTCCTCCAGTATTTTCATTCCGTCTGAAAAACAAACAGACAAAGCCCTCGCAGCTTTCAACTTTATTAGATCACTTTCGTCATCCAGCAAGTCAATTAGGAACCAGGCTTGTTCAAAAGTGGCGATCTTTAATAGTGCATCTAAAATGGCTAATTGATTCGTGAATGTTTCGCTCCTGTAATGTTTGGTAAGCAGAAGTGGTGTTTCTTTATTAGCAATGCTAACTAAGGTTTTAATAGCCTGTATCCTTACAGATACCTTGTGATGACTCAAACATTTTACGACGGAATCATATACCGGGAATTGCTGGTATACTTCTGCCAAACGTAAACTGAATATAACAACAGTGTCGTTATCTGAATCGAGCCAGTTTGGAATATTCATTGCCAACTGGCCTTCTTCTTCACTTGACTTTAACTGAGCTAAAAGTTTTATTTGCTGCCATTCAGTGATGGGATAGGTAGCAAGATTCAGAAAAAGAAGACCATCAAAACCGGTCATATTAATAACGCCTACCTGCGTTTCCATGCGCACATACTCATTTTTGCTGTTGGTATCCTCATAAATTTTTTTCAGCATGTCAATTTGCTGCATACTGTATAATTCATGAATGCCCCTGGCTTTTATATACCATTTTCTTTTGCGCAACTTCCGTAGGGAATATTTCTTTAGATCGAGCGCTTCATAGAGTGCAATTACATTTTTAGCAGCAGTGCCTGCTACACTTTTTTTGATCTTTATTAACTCATCGATCACAAACTGCTTGGTAAGATCACTTTTGAGGAGTCGAAAAAAACTTTCGGGGATAGCGAATTGAAGGTCTCCGTCGAATTCATTCAGAATGGCCTGCGTTACCCAGACCTCCATTTCCTGTTGGACTTTTCTGGTAAAGAAAAATTTTCTTTTTTTAAAATACAATGTGATATAAATGATGATCAACATTGTCAGCAAATTCAAAAAAAGAACTTCAACAATTAACAGTAAATAACTGGGATTAACAATTTTTGTAAATGCATTTAGCAACCGGATAAAAAGAACTGAGTTGCCCATTTCACATATCTCACGTAAGATATTCATACTTGATACAATTGATAGGTATAAAGTAAACCTAAGTATCTAGTGAAAGAAAGTGAGACTCCTCCGATTGGGTATTTCCTTTTCAACCCGTATAGTCATTTTC
>CAIMKO010000044.1 GCA_903841915.1 uncultured Chitinophagaceae bacterium
CGCCGCGAGAAAATAAATCTTCGCGCTCTTCGTATCCTTTGCGCCCTTTGTGTGAAACAGGAAATCCTTAATCGTTAGTAGTAAATCGTAAATCGCTAGTTAGGTAATTCCGTTGCGAACATTGCGTCGCCGCGAGAAAAAGAATCGTTGCGCCCTTTGTATCCTTTGCGCCCTTTGCGTGAAACAGGAAATCCAGAATCGTTAGTTGTTAATCGTAAATCGCTAGTTAGGTAATTCCGTTACGAACATTGCGCCGCCACGAGAAAATAAATCTTTGCGCCCTTTGTATCCTTTGCGCTCTTTGCGTGAAACAGGAAATCGTGAATCGTTAGTCGTTAATCGCAAGTACGAAAGAATCGTTGCGCTCTTTGTATCCTTTGCGCCCTTTGTGTGAAACAAAAGAATTGAAATATTCATTCCATTTATTTTTATCTAATTTTATTCTCAAATTAATTGCCAAGTGAACACTGTTCTCATTATTGATGATGAAGAAAAATTGCGCAGTCTTCTCTCCCGTATCATCAGACTGGAAGGTTTTTCTGTTGCAGAAGCCGATAGTCTGAAAACCGCATGCAGATCATTGGAGAAGGAAAATATTGATGTGGTATTATGCGATGTAAAACTCCCCGATGGCAATGGCGTGGATTTTGCAAAAGAAACAAAATTAAAATACCCAAACATAGAAGTCATTCTGCTTACAGCTTACGGCAATATTGCCGATGGTGTTCAGGCGATGAAGAATGGTGCTTTCGATTATATCACGAAAGGTGATGATAACGATAAGATCATTCCGCTATTGAATCGTGCATTGGAAAAAGTGCAACTGCAAAAAAGAATTGAACAATTAGAAAAACAAGTGGGAAAGCGTTACGGATTCGAGAGTATTCTGGGCGAATCAGCTGCCATCAAAGATGCCATCAGCCTGGCACAAAAAGTAGCGCCGACAGATGCCACTGTTTTATTACTCGGCGAAACAGGAACGGGAAAAGAAGTATTTGCACAAGCCATTCATACAGGAAGTAAAAGAAATGGGAAAGCCTTTTTGGCATTGAATTGCAGTGCCTTCAGCAAAGAAATCCTGGAAAGTGAAATATTCGGCCACAAAGCCGGTGCATTTACCGGAGCCAATAAAGACAAAAAAGGATTGATCGAAGAAGCGAATAACGGTACGCTGTTTTTAGATGAGATCGGAGAAATGCATATCGACCTGCAATCAAAATTATTACGCGTTCTGGAAACAAATGAATTTATTAAAGTAGGCGATACCAAATCAACCAAAGTAAATGTTCGCATCATTGCTGCTACCAACAGAGACCTGCAGGATGACGTGAAAGAAGGAAAATTCAGGGAGGATCTTTTCTATCGTCTGAATGTTTTCGCGATCGTATTGCCGCCTTTGAGGGAGAGAAAAACAGATGTTCCTGTTTTGGCGAATCATTTTATCAAACTCTTTGCACAAAAGATGAATAAGCCTATCAACGGAATGACATCCGATTTTAGAGACCATTTATCGGATCATGAATGGAAGGGTAATATCCGCGAACTTAAAAATATTATTGAACGTGCCGTTATCTTAACAGAATCATCTGAATTGGGTTTTAATTGTTTACCGGTTGAACTCCAAACTCCTGTTTTAAAGCAGGGAACACTTTCTGCCTTTGATCTCAGCAGTGTAGAAAAATTACATATCCAGCGGGTCCTCAACCATACGAAAGGAAATAAAACAGAAGCCGCCAGATTGCTCAATATCGGGCTTACCACATTATACAGAAAAATAGAAGAGTTCCACCTGATGTAACTCATTGTATCAATAAACCATTTCATTTTGAAAACCGACCCTTCCAAAACGGAAAGGTTTTTAATTTTACAAGAAGGGCATGAATTTTACAATATCCTTCAAACCTTTATTCAAAAAGGCTTTTATCGATTCATTATTTTAATTGATTACATGGCATTGCTTTTGAAATTCCATTGCAAACAAATTTCATGCAATCGAATCATCTAAAAAAAATATCTGCAGCCGGTGTCTTGGTAACCTTGGGGATCATCTTCGGCGACATCGGAACTTCGCCCCTATATGTTTTCAAATCCATCATTGGCGAGAGACAAATAACAGAGCAATTAGTGTATGGTGGGATTTCCTGCGTTTTTTGGACACTGACCTTACAAACAACTTTCAAGTATATTATCCTCACATTACAGGCAGATAACAAAGGTGAAGGCGGTATCTTTTCGCTGTATGCGTTAGTATGGCGATA
>CAIMKO010000045.1 GCA_903841915.1 uncultured Chitinophagaceae bacterium
ATAAACTGATTCAAGCAAATCGGGCCCTAGTTCTTTATGCACTTCTATTGCAGCTCCAATAATTACAGAAGTAATTTCATCATATTTATTTTTGCTTAACATTTCTCTTGCAATACTCTTTAACTCTTTTACTCTGTGTTGAATTTAATTCTTACTGTAATAATGAATCGTGTTACTGTTATTTTCGTCAAATAATTCTTTGCTGTAGTTTAATATATCTGCTGATGTTACTGCGTTATAACGCTCGAGTTCTGTATTCATCAAAGTGGCATCACCAAGAAGTTCATAAAATGCTAAACTGTTGGCTCGGTTCATCACACTCATATCCTCGAATGCAATTACACTTTCTGTTTTATTCTTTACTTTTTGCAATTCTGTTTCACCAACTGATTCTGTTTTTATTTTCTCTATTTCTTCATTCACCGCTTTTTCGGCATCGGCCATGGTAACTCCTTTCACTAATTTCCCTTCAACGGTCAATAGACCATTTTCAACAGTACCATAATGATAGCAATCCAGATTGCTGAATAATTGTTTTTCTTTCACCAATGATTGGTACATGCGCGATGAAGCACCGCCACCCAGTATTTCGCCGATCAGATCTGCGATATAATATTCCTTATCCAGCCTGCCACCCATATGCCATGTTTTGATGAACGCATCCAGGGGCACGTCTGCCTTAATTTCCAGCAAACCCGGCTTTTCCTGTTTAGGTTCTTGTGGTAAATGGCGATCATATTTCTCACCCGATGGAATATCACCAAACCATTTTTCTGCCAAAAGTTTCACCTCTTCAGCCTTTACTTTTCCGGCAACGACCATGATGGCATTTATCGGGCAATAATGCTTAGAGAAAAATTTCTTTACATCTTCGATCTGCACATTCTCAACATGACTTAATTCTTTTCCAATGGTCATCCATTTATATGGATGAACTTTATAAGCGAGTGCACGCATCTTGTGCCAGATATCGCCATAAGGTTTATTGATATAATGCTCTTTAAACTCTTCGCAAACAACTTTACGTTGCACTTCCAAACTTTTTTTGCTGAAGGCTAAACTGAGCATGCGATCACTTTCTAACCAAAATGCTGTTTCAATATTTTCGGCGGGCAGCTGACAATAATAATTGGTAAGGTCGTTAGTAGTATATGCATTGTTTTCTCCGCCGGCACGTTGCAATGGTTCATCATAATCGGGGATATTGATACTTCCGCCAAACATTAAATGTTCGAATAAATGTGCAAAGCCCGTTTTTTCAGGGTCTTCATCCCTGGAGCCAACATCATACATCACATTTACTACTGCCATGGGTGTTGAATGATCTTCATGCACCAGAACCCTTAATCCGTTTGCTAAAACAAATCTCTTGTATTGAATCATAATTTTATTAAAAATGGAAACTGCAAAGTAGCAACAAAAAAGTTTATGGAATCTTTTGTAGGTAGATTAATTGAGCAGCACCGATTTATTTAGCAATATTTTTTATGTTCAGGTAAAGCACCAGCGGCTGATTATCTCTCAGCACCAGCACTTTTATTTTGGCTCCAGCATTTTGCAAAGCGGATTTATATGCCTGAATATTTCTGGTGAAATTATTATCCAATGCAAAAACAATATCATTGGGTTTAAAACCTGCTTTGTCGCCAGGAGAACCCGGTATAATGTCTATCACTCTAATATCCCCGTCAATCAAATAAATACCCAGGCCGGTATAGGAATAGTCGAAAGGATCATTGAAATGGGTATTGAACCTTAAGTAGATGCTTTGTTCAGGATAATTGATAACGATATTGAATCTTCGTAACAGATCATTGCCGATCAATCCTCCCAAAAGAGGATAGGAAGTTGCATTGAATTCATCATTAAAAATGTACACGGGAACTTTTTTAAATTTATAAGGACCAAAACGAATTTCTTTTACTACAGTGGTGTTCATTGTCTTTTTACCTCCTATTCCTTCTGCTTGTGTCGCATATATTTTTCTTTTTTTACTGATGAATGCACTGTCATCAACAAAATCCTGCGACAATAAAAAGCAAAGTCCGGCACCTGTATCAAAAATAAATTTACCGTCAACTGATGTTTCATCTTTTATCATTGCCCCATAATAAGGTAATGCATTAAAGCCAGGGCGAATTAAAAAACCACCTCTGGGATATTTATACATTCCGGGGCTAAATACTTCGATCATTAATTTATCATAATCAACCTTGACAATGAATTTTCTTAAAAAAGTAAAGCCGATAATACCATCGATCTTTACACCATAGACACTGGTCAGCAAATCGTAATTATTGATATGAAAATCAAGGTCATCGACTTTTAAGCCGGGAAGTACCAAACTGTGATTATATGTGAAATCAACGGTCTTCATACCGCCGATACCCCGAATGGTCCTGTCACTTTTTACCCTCTTGAGTTTAAACTCTTCCACTGTAGACGAATCCAGAGAAATACCTCCGCTTCCGGTATCTAAAACAAAATTCAAAGAGTCCTTAATATTATCAATTTGTGCTTTGATAATGATGATGCCGCCTGTTATTTGTACAAATGGGAATTTGGTAATGAATTTAGCCTGAGGCGAAACAAACTCTTCCTGTGCCGTAACATTACTGCATTGCAATAATAGTATAATCGTTAAACAGGTGATCGTATGTTTTAGCATGCAGCTCGGATTGAAGTGAAACAATTGTATCAGTGACTGAATACATTAAAATTACATCCTATTCCAGCAAGGACAAAACATAAAACTAATTTGATGCATCATTTACAGCAATGGTAAAATAGGCAGCTTAACGGTGCCAAAAGATGCTGATCAATGTTGCACAACTGAACCTTTGCAGCCCTACCTTTGTTTCCAAATAAAAATGAATATGCAGTTAGCCGACCTATACCAAAGGGCATTGAATTTTGAATTTTTAAGTATTGAGGAGGGGATGTTTTTATTCAACCATGCGCCGCTTACAGAACTGATGTATGTAGCGGATGAGTTGAGAAAGAAACAGGTGCCGCACGGAAAAGTGACCTGGCAGATCGATAGGAACGTTAACACCACCAATGTATGTATCGCCAATTGTAAATTCTGTAATTTCTATCGTATACCCGGTCATGCTGAAGCATATATTACAGATATGCCGGCTTATCGTCAAAAGATCAGTGAAACACTGCAATGGGGCGGTGATCAGTTATTGTTGCAGGGTGGTCATCATCCTGAACTGGGACTGGATTATTATGTTAAGACTTTCCGGCAGATCAAAGAAGAATTTCCAACCATCAAATTACATACACTCGGGCCACCCGAAGTGGCGCATATTACCAAATTAGAAAAGTCAACACACAAAGAAGTATTGACCGCCCTGAAAGAAGCCGGAATGGATTCATTGCCGGGTGCAGGTGCTGAGATCCTGGTAGATCGAGTAAGACGATTGATCTCAAAAGGGAAATGCGGGGCTGATGAATGGCTGGCCATCATGCATGAAGCACATAATTTAGATATCACTACTTCTGCCACCATGATGTTTGGTCATGTGGAAACTTTGGAAGAACGATTTATTCATTTGACCAGGATAAGAGAAGTACAGGCTATGAAACCTGCTCATGCCAAAGGGTTCCTTGCATTTATCGCCTGGACCTTTCAGGATGTCGATACATTACTCGCAAAGATCCGCGGTGTTCATAATCTTACTACACCGGATGAATATATTCGCATGGTTGCGATAAGCAGGATCATGCTGCCGAATATTAAAAATATTCAGGCCAGCTGGTTAACTGTTGGTAAGCAAACTGCACAAATTACACTGCATGGCGGAGCTAATGATTTCGGCAGTATCATGCTGGAAGAAAATGTGGTAAGTGCCGCAGGTGCGCCCCATCGCTTTACTTATAAAAGCATTCAGGATGCCATTAAAGAAGCCGGATTTGAACCGCAATTGCGTAACCAGCAATATGAGTGGAGAGACATTCCTGTTGCAATACAGGAACAGGTGATCGATTATTAAAATGCCGGTCAAAATTTAACTCAAATTTTCATGTGGAATGGAGGCTTAGTTTTTGCCATTCCTGACAGTTTGTACAACCTATTTGGGAGATGCCTGCTTCCTGTCTGATTCGTACCTTCTTCGTATCTTCTTGCAGGTTTCTTCGAGACTTCTTCGTAAGCCCTCGAACAAACAGCTAGCATGTACGAAGGAAATACGAAGGAATAACGAAGAAAACATATGAAAAGGGGTATTATTTCTGTTGGAAAACAAGACCTGGTTATACTATTCTTGAGGGCACGATCTAACCCGCTTTTTTATGATCATACTAAAATGCAACTATTATCTTTGACGCTTATAAAACAGCTTAAAATATGAATGAAAAATTTGTAGACCGCATTAAAAAAGAAGTGAGTGAAATTGAAGCTGCAGGATTATTTAAAAGAGAACGAATCATTACAAGTGAGCAAGGTCCGGAAATAATTGTAAATGGAAAAACAGTTTTAAATTTTTGTGCAAATAATTATTTGGGTTTATCATCTCATCCAAAAGTTATTGAAGCTGCACACAAAGCCATCGACACGCATGGTTACGGCATGAGCAGTGTGCGTTTCATCTGCGGTACGCAGGACATTCATAAAGAATTAGAAAAAAAGATCGCAACGTTTTTAGGAACAGAGGATACCATTTTATATGCCGCTGCCTTCGATGCAAATGGTGGTGTATTTGAGCCTTTATTCAATGAAGAAGATGCGATCATATCTGATTCACTGAATCATGCTTCCATCATTGATGGCGTTCGTTTATGCAAGGCGCAGCGGTTCCGTTATGAACATAATGATATGTTTGATCTGGAAGGAAAATTAAAAGAAACTCAAAATTTACGCAATAGGATCATTGTTACTGATGGCAGCTTCAGTATGGATGGAACCATTGCACAATTACATATCATCTGCGATCTGGCCGATAAATACGATGCCATTGTGATGATCGATGAATGTCATTCATCAGGCTTTCTCGGCAAAACAGGAAGAGGTACACATGAGTACAGAAATGTGATGGGAAGAATTGATATTATCACAGGAACATTAGGAAAAGCACTCGGTGGTGCAAGTGGTGGTTTTACTTCTGGGAGAAAAGAGATCATAGATATATTACGCCAACGTTCTCGCCCATATTTATTTTCAAACACTTTAATGCCAAGTATAGTTGGCGCATCTATTGCAGTGTTGGATATGTTGACGGAAAAAACAGAACTACGTGATAAATTAGAATACAATACAAAATATTTTAGAACTAAGATGACCGACGCAGGGTTCGATATCAAACCGGGCGATCATCCCATTGTTCCTATCATGCTCTACGATGCAGTAGTGGCACAAACTTTTGCAGCCAAATTATTAGACGAAGGTGTTTATGTGATCGGTTTCTTTTTCCCTGTTGTTGCAAAAGGTAAAGCAAGAATAAGAGTCCAGTTAAGTGCAGCTCATCAACAAGCGCATTTAGATAAAGCTATTACGGCATTTACAAAAGTGGGTAAAGAATTGGGTGTATTAAAATAGAATACAAGAAAAAACAAATTAAAAAGTGTGGTTTTTAACTGCACTTTTTTGCTTTGCAGCCATGCTTTGCCATATTATCTTTAGTGGTCAATAGAAATGTTCAAGAAACTTATCATAACCCCTCTTTTGTTTTCTGTGATCTTGGCAACTGCTCAAAAGATCACTATTCACGGATATATCAAAGATTCAACGAATGGCGAAAGATTATTGGGCGCTTCCATTATAGTATTGCCTGCTAATATTGGAGCCACCTCTAATAATTATGGGTTTTATTCAATCACAATTCCGGTACCAAAAGATACTATTGAGATCCGTTTTGGTTTTGTAGGATATAAACAGCAGTCGTTCAAGCTGATTCCGAAAGAAAATATAAAGCTGGATCTTGCACTGCAGTCGAATGCTGTGCTGGAAGAGGTTACTGTAACGGCAAGAAGGAATAATCCTGTATACAGGAGCCAAATGAGTTTGATCCAGCTCCAAGCTAAACAGATAAAAAACCTACCGCCAGTTTTAGGAGAATCAGATGTGTTAAGAGCGGTACAATTATTACCTGGTGTACAGGCAGGAAATGAAGGTAATGCAGGATTTTATGTTCGGGGCGGTGGTGCAGATGAGAATCTGATCCTGATGG
>CAIMKO010000046.1 GCA_903841915.1 uncultured Chitinophagaceae bacterium
CTTTAATTTGAAAATTTGAAAATGAAATAATTTGAAAATTTTAATATTGCTTGATCTGTCATTTTCAAATTATCTAATTTTCAAATTGATTAATCCTTTTTTCCTATCACGATTGCACCAACCATTGCACTCAAAAACAATACGCTGCTTATTTCAAAAGGCACCACATATTCATTGAACAACACTTTACCCAGATTGCCGATCAAACCGATATTACCTGTTTTCATTTCAGCAACTTTGCCGCCGATCTCTGTTGCTTGTCTTACCAATGATACCAATATCATTAATAAACATCCGCCGGAAATAGCGCCTGCCAATTTCATCCACATATTTTTTTGTGGCTCCATGTCTTTATTCAAATTCATCAACATGATCACAAATAAGAACAATACCATGATGGCACCTGCATAAACGATCAGATTGACGATCGCCAAAAATTGTGCATTCAATAAAATATAATGCCCCGAAATGGCAAAGAACACTGCAACCAACCACAATACACTGTGTACCGGATTTTTGCTCAACAATACCATCAATGCACTCACCAAGGCAAGCGCAGATAAAAACCAGAATATAATTTGTGTAGCACTCATTTTATAATTTGCTAATTAGCAGATGTGAGTATGTGCAGATTGATTTCCATTTGCACATTCGCACATTTGAATATTATTAATTTTTTATTCCTCGCGCTGCTGCAAATTCTGCAGGTTGCGTTACAGGATCAGGTATTAACAGATCATTTTTTCCGTAAATAAAACTTTGCCTGGTAAAACTTGCCGGCGTAAATGTTTCACTCAAATAGATCGCATCTTTCGGGCAAGCTTCTTCACACAATCCGCAAAATATACAACGCAACATGTTGATCTCATAACGTGCTGCATATTTTTCTTCCCTATATTTATCTTCTTCACCCGGCAAACGTTCCGCAGCTTCCATTGTAATGGCTTCTGCCGGACAAGCAACTGCACACAATCCGCATGCGGTACATCTTTCACGACCTTCTTCATCTCTGTTCAACACATGCAATCCACGAAACACCGGACTGAACGGTCTTGTTTGTTCAGGATACTGAATAGTAGGTTGCTTCTTAAAAATATGGCTGAACGTGATCATCATTCCCTTCAGTATATTCCACAGGTATATACTTTCCAGAAACGTCATCGGTTTGCGTTCCAATATTTTCGATCTGTTTGTTAATGCCTGCATCTTATTCTTTTTCGCACTCGCTTTTAAAGATTCTCAAAATTATTTTCATTAACTATTGATACCAACTTTTTCTCTTTCCTCTTCGTCCCTTGTCTTCAATTCTTTCAGTGAAAGAATTGCTCCCTTGTGCATTCTGTTCTTTATTCATCGAGTCAAAAGTCAATCGTCAAAATATTCACCCTTCACCTTTCTCTTTTCACCCTTCACTTTTCACCTTTCTTTTTCACCTTTCTCTTTTCACCTTTCTCTTTTCACCTTATTTATTAAACCACAATAAAATAACCGCTCCTGTGATCAACATATTCGCCAGCGCCAATGGTACTAATTTTTTCCATCCCAAATTCATCAATTGATCATATCTGAAACGCGGTACCGTCCATCTCACCCACATGAATAAGAAAATAAAGAAAACTATTTTGGTCATCAATGCTATGATGCCCACCAATGCAGCAACATTCGGCGATAATAAACTTTCATTTAAGAACGGAACATCATATCCACCAAAGAACAAGGTGCTCATGATCGCACTGCTGATAAACATATTGATGTATTCAGAAAATAAATAGAAACCAAGTTTCATGGAAGAATATTCCTGATGATAACCCTGATTCAATTCACTCTCTGCTTCCGGCAGATCGAATGGTGTACGGTTACATTCAGCAAAGGCACACACTAAGAAAATAATGAATGCCAGGGGCTGATACGCAATATTCCATAAATGACCGGGTGCCATTTGTTGTCTCACGATCTCGCCTAACTGCAGCGTTCCTGTTGTCATCAGCACTGCAATTAAACTCAACCCCATTGCCAATTCATAGCTGATCGCCTGTGACGCACCACGTAATGCCGCAAGCAAAGAAAATTTATTGTTCGATGCCCATCCGCCGATCATGATCCCATACACACCCACACTTACCACTGCAAAAACATACAGGATACCAACATTAATATCTGCAATTTGCAAATCAATTCTTCTTCCAAAGAATTCCAAATGATTTCCCCAAGGAACCACTGCACAGGTCATCAATGCCGCCGTCATCGCCAATCCGGGCCCTAAAACAAATAATGCTTTATTGGAAGTATTAGGAATGATCTCTTCTTTCATGATCAGTTTCAAACCATCTGCAAAAGGTTGAAATAACCCAAAAGGCCCGGCACGATTTGGTCCCGGCCTGTCTTGCAAAATAGCCGCAACTTTTCTTTCACCATAGGTCATATATAATGCAATACCCAAACTTGCAAAAATGATGATCGCGATCAAGATCAGTTTCTCTGTAAATAATGCCCAGTCTATTGCGAGTAGTGTTGTCATTATGATACGTTGGTCTTTTCAGAATGATTAAAAGTTTTTGATGTTGCCGGACCGTCTAACAAACTCAGTTCAATGTTCGTTCTATTTACTTCACTCACTGAATGAATATCCATCAACAATTTCGGTGCTCTGCCATGCATCACTTTCGGCATGGTTTCATCCGGCTTTTGCAATCCTATATAATGTCCCTGTGCGATCACTGAATGACGATTTACTTGAGAAGGTCCTTCGATCACCCAATCATTGATATGTTTCTTTTCAAAACGACAAGTGTTACAGATCCATCCCGGTTTACCATCGGTTGTGTCTTTTACTTCACCCCATTCATCCTTACGAGCTGTTACACGAAATACTTCATCACCTCTCATCCATAACTGAACCTGGCCACTGCAGGTAGGACAATCTCTATGGGCATCCACAGGTTTGGTAAACCAAACACGGTTTTTAAAACGGAACGTTTTATCGGTTAATGCACCTACCGGGCAAACATCAATCACATTGCCTATGAAATCATGATCCAAATTCTTTTCGATAAATGTGGCAATTTCAGAATGATCGCCTCTGTCCAGCACACCATGTTCTCTTTTATCGGTTAACTGATCTGCCGTAAACACACAACGATAACAAAGAATGCAACGGGTCATGTGTAATTGAATATACGGACCAAGATCATGTTTTTTGAAAACCCTTTTTTGAAATTCGTAACGTGTTCCTTCTTTGCCATGTTCGTAACTCAGATCCTGCAAATGACATTCACCGGCCTGATCACAAATAGGACAATCGAGGGGATGATTCAATAATAAAAATTCAACGATACCGGCTCTTGCATCTATCACTTTTGGAGACGTGATATTCTTTA
>CAIMKO010000047.1 GCA_903841915.1 uncultured Chitinophagaceae bacterium
TATTTTTAATAATTGATTATTAGCGTATGGATAAAAGTACGCCGTTGTAAATCATTCAGCAAAAATCCTTCTTTTCTTTTATTGATAAAACTATCTTTGAAAAAAAACTTATGTCTCTCCTTCTCGGCAGAAATTCATTCGGGCATATTTCAAACCAAGGCAATCTCTTATCCAGGGAGGAAGCATTGCAGTTATTTAATGAATGGGTACTCAATCCCAAACTGCAATTGCACATGAAACAGGTAGCGCATCTGATGAAGTGCTGGGCTGCAGAAAAAGAAAATTTATCAGCCAAGGATGAATGGAAATGGGAAATGACGGGCTTATTGCACGATGCGGATTGGGACCAGTGGCCCGAACTTCACTGCAAAAAAATAATTGAAGAATTAGAGAATAGAAATATTGACCCCGAGGTCCTACATGCGATCGCATCCCATGGCCCGGTTCATTTCGGTGTTGAACCGGAAACCAAGATGGATCAGATGCTCTATGCTTTTGATGAACTCTCCGGCTTGATCCATGCATATTCCCTCATGCGCCCGGAAGGCTATGCCGGCATGGAGTTGAAAGGTGTAAAGAAAAGACTGAAAGAAAAGTCATTTGCAGCCAATGTTTCCAGAGAAGATATTCAGGATGCCTGCAACCGCGCAAATCTGGGTATGGATGAACTGATCGAATTCATTATTCAGCATCAGGCCACTGTAGCATAAAATAAAATCTGTATTTAAGTGAAAAATTAAAAGCATAAGGCAACCTTATTTTTCATTTTTCCGATTTATCATCAACACAAATCCCTAATTAACCTGAATAACAATGATCTACATAGTATCATTCAAGGTTGTATTGCCTTAAAGCGGGACTGCCAGAAGGCATTCTATACCCGCTTTTACGGTTTTGCAGCAGCCATTTGTACAAGATATGCGGGTACAAAGGATGATATGATCGAGATCGTGAATGACGGGTTCTTAAAGATCTTTAAAGAATTGCACGGGTTCAAGCCTGTTTTTGAAAATGAGGAGATCTCATTGAAAGGATGGATCAAGCGGATCATGATCAATACTGCGATCGATCATCACAGGAAGTATCATAAACAGCAGCAGATGTCCGGCTCTGAAAATGAAACAGCGCTTGATAAAACAGCTTACAAAAGTGAAACGGCTTTGGACAAATTATCCTATGACGAGATCATGCAAAAAGTGAAAAGTCTTTCGCCCGTATATAGAACCGTATTTAACCTGCATGTGATCGATGGATTAACACATGAAGAAATAGCTGCAAAACTGGGAATATCAGTGGGCGCATCTAAATCAAACCTGTTTAAAGCGAAACTGAACCTAAAAAAAATGCTGGAACCTAACCATAGTGTTTTGTATGAATGAAATGAATTTTGAAAATATGGATAACCTCATAAAGCAAGCAGCTGAAAAGATTGCTCAGCCTGAATTTGATGTTCAGGCATGGGATAAGATGGATCAGATGCTTGATCAAGAATTCAATAAGAAAAAAAGAAGGTTTATCTTCTGGTGGTGGATATTGCCTGTTCTCTTTGCAGGTGGCGCAACTACTTATTATTTTTCTTTCACTAATCAGGCTCAAACAAAACCAACAAACGTAGAAGTAAAAGAAATACTAACAGGGTCCAAAAAGACCCGCACCCTCCTAGAA
>CAIMKO010000048.1 GCA_903841915.1 uncultured Chitinophagaceae bacterium
GGGGATAAAAAAAGTTTGCTTTATTATTTTTATCTGGCTTGTTATAAAGTGTATTTGTCTTCAGAACCTTCTGTGATCGTTGCCGATAAATTCCCTTTGCAGTTAACAAAAAATACTGCTATAAAATGGTTGCAGGATATTGTTTCGCCATTTATCATTTTTGGACAATTGTATTACGAATCGTTCCATAAAATAAGATCAAATGATTTTTTAAATCCATCGATCACGGTCGAGAGCAAACAGATATTGCAATTCTTATCCATCAAAAGAACGATCAATCAATTTGATATTGAAATAAGCAATAGCAGGATCTCGTCATTTAGTTTTCAAAAAAACCACCAACAAATAAAAGCAGTATGCGTTCCAAAAACTTATTAGCCATTGTTATTTGCTGTTTGTTTTTTTATAACAGCTATTCACAGTCGAACGAATCAGTAGCCGATGTAGAAATTCATTCACTTGATTTGTACAATACAGCTCAATGGAAGGCATTAATGCTCTATGGTAAAGAAAAAATTTCTTCAGGAATTGATTTTCCGCTATTGAGGATGCGCACAGGCTATGCGGCTTTTATGTCAGGAAATTTTAGTGAAAGTCTTACTCAATACAGTAAGGTTTTTGAGACGGATAAGGATAATAAATTGGCATTGTACTATGTATATCTCAGCAATCTGTATTTGAATAATGAAACGATGGCAAGATATTATGCTGCACAATTACCTGCAGAAATGAAAGTAAGTGAGAAGATCACAAATACAAAGTTGTCAGGAATGCAAACCGAATACAGCCTTCGTATGCCTGATGATACGGCCAGAAGAAATGCCCAGTATGCAAGGGTTGGTATTAATCTTAATCTGGGCTATCGTTTTCAGTTGCAACAAAGTATCGCTTATTATACATTGATGTCAAATACTGCGGGCATAGCCAATAAGCCCGCCTATCAACGATTACAGCAACCGGAATATTATGGAAAGCTGATCTATGCTGCAAACGATAAATTAGCTTTGATCGGTGCCTATCATTATATCAGTGATCATTTTCCGGATACAACATTAAAAACAAATATTTTTTTAGGTGGGATCAAGTATTCCATGCCTTATTTCAGTATTCAAGCAAATGCTGCATTTGGAAATTTTGCAGTTAATTATACACAGTATGATGCTGTCTTGACATTTTATCCATTGGGCAATTTGAATCTATACAGCATCAGCAGGATCAGTTTTGGCAGTCAAACGAATTTTACCCAGGTATTGGGAGCAAAGCTTTTTAAAGGGGTATGGGCCGAAGGCAATTTAACAACTGGTAAAGCAAGTTATCTTTTTGATAATGATGCACTATATGTAAAAAATGATCCTGATCCTAATTTATTCAGATGCGGTGGCAGTATCTATACCGTTCTTTCAAAAAAATTACTACTTTCTATCAATTATACTTTCGAGCAGAAGCAAAAACAATTCAATATACCTGTAACCAATTATTTTCAAAATTCAATCAATGGAGGTTTAACATGGAAATTTTAAAAAGATCAATCGCGGTATTCATCACCATTATTTTGCTGTTGTCATCAGCAAGTGCACAAAATGCAGATGAGATACAAAAAGCTTTTAAGTCAAGCTATGTGAATGAATATAAAGCAAATTATTCAAACGCTTTAGCAGATTTGCAGAAAGTATATAAGGCCGACAGTTATGAGATCAATCTCCGGATGGGCTGGTTGCAATATTCAGCAAAGCAATACAGCAGTTCGATGGATTATTATCAGAAGGCCATTGACTTAAAAAAGTATAGTGTAGAAGCCAGACTTGGATTCATCAAACCGGCAAATGAAGCCAAGCAATATGATAAAGCCTATGAAAAGTATGAAGAGATTTTAAAGATCGATCCCTATAACAGTATTGCCAATTATTGGGTGGGTGTGTATTATTATGGCGCAAGGAAATACGATATAGCAGCAAAATATTTTGAGTTAGTGGTGAATATGTATCCTTTTGATTATGATGCCAACCATATGTTAGGCTGGACTTATCTCAATCTTGGGAAAACAACGGATGCAAAAATGCTGTTCATAAAAGCATTATTCAATAAGCCTGGTGATATTTCTGCAACCGATGGATTGAATAAGTGTAAATAGAGCATGCATCTCAAAATGCAGTTGTTTAAAATACTGTCAGACTAGCAAAGATCTTGCAACTTGATTGTGCCTTGTAAGAGAGATTAGATAATTTAAAAAGCATTTAATGAAAAATATCATTTCACTTATTGCATTTCTTTTTGCTGTTACTTTTTTAGCAGCACAAGCAAATAACGCTATTGCCACAAGCAGTATTAAAATAGAAATGCTTTTCCCGGAAGGAAAATCTAAAGCACTCATTCTGAGCTTTGATGATGGAACAGTTTCTGACAGAAGACTTGTAAAATTGATGAATGACTATGGTCTCAAAGGCACTTTTCATTTAAATTCTAATAAGCTTGGCACAAAAGGATATCTCACAAAAGAGGAGATCAAAAGCCTTTTTAAAGATCATGAAGTTTCTGTTCATTCTGCTAATCATCCTGCTCTAACTGCTTTATCAAAAATTGATATCATTTATGAAGTGGTAGAAGATAGAAAAGAGTTGGAGCGTCTTACCGGGGACCTTGTCAGAGGGATGGCATACCCTTTTGGCAATAATAATGATCTTGTAATTGATGCTATAAAGGGATTGGGTATTGAATATGCAAGAACCGTAAAAGACAGCTATAATTTTATGATACCTGAAGATTTTCTTAGATGGGATCCAAGTATTCATCAATTTGGAAAAGCTTATTTTATCGCTAATGATTCGATAAATGACAAAAAGGAAATGGCAGGTTTTTATAAGCTGGTAGCTGATTTTCTTAAATCTAATTCTTTAGCACTATTGGATGTTTGGGGGCATAGTTGGGAAAACGATGGTGTTGGCAATAGGTGGGGTGAAATGGAAAACTTCTTCAAGTTAGTTTCAAAACGAAGTGATATAAACTATACGACCCAAATCGCGCTGGTTGATTATATCAATGCATTTAAAAATTTGAAAATTTCTATTGACAAAAAAGTAATTTCAAATCTTAGTTCTATGGATGTATACTTAAAGCTTGATGATAAGCCTTATAAAATACTTGCGGGAGCTCAATTGTCGATAAAAGGGAATTAAAGTGAACGCACTTTAATCAGGAAAAGCCTCGCTACAAAAAGAAAATCAACACCAATTGAACACTCTTTGTTTGGGCTTTTTATTGAGCCCAAAAATATTTTGTAATTTGCCGGCTCGGCACCTTTTAGTTATCCTTGACAATAATATATAACCTTCCATTCATCTCGCAGGTGATGGATTAAAGAGTCAACATCCATGTTCAGATCTATTCAGGCAAAAATTATAATATCCATTATTTCTTTGTTGATCATTGTATGGATCGACAGTCATGTTGTTTCAGAGATTTCTTTGGCGTTGTTTTATCTGATCCCTGTTATTATTTTTTCTTATCAAAATACAACCCCTTACCGATATTCTATTTTATTCAGCATCATTGCAGCATTGTCTTGGACAGTAGTGGACTATTATACGCATACTTATAGCTCGGAAATAAATCAGATCTTCAACGTTATCCCGAAACTCTTGATCTCTGTCATCACAGCTGTGGCCATTCATAAATATTTTATAGAGAAAGAACTTCAAAAGACGATTGCAGACCAGAAAGCCAAACTGGAAAATGCCAATCAGCAATTGACTGAAAGTAATACAGAATTGAATAAATTCATCGGTATGGCAGCGCATGACATCCGTAATCCCGTTGGCAGTATTCAAATGTTTGCTGAAATGTTATTGGAAAAAGAATCAATAAGCGAAGAAGATAAAAGCTATATACAGATGGTGGAATCGGCAGCAGGCCGTTCGCTGCAAATTTTAAACGATACTTTAAATATCAGCAAGATCCAGTCAGGAACGATCTCGATGAATAAAAAAAAGGCTGATTATATTTCATTCATTAAAGAATCTGTTGCACTGAACAAATACCTGGCAGATAAAAAAAGTCAGTCCATTTATTTCGAGAGTGCCATTGATTCATTGGAAATGGAATTCGATCAAAGCCGATTAGCACAGGTGTTGAATAATTTGCTGACCAATGCCATCAAGTATTCCAATATGAATACGAGCATTACTGTAAAAGTGGAATTTAGCGGAGAAAAAAGGGAGATAGTATTGACGAGTATCAAAGATCAGGGCTTAGGGATAGATGAAAAATATCACGCTACACTTTTCGATCCTTTTACCACTACCGCCAATCAGCCTACCAATAATGAATCAAAGACGGGATTAGGTCTTGCAATCGTAAAAAAGATCGTGCAATTGCATGATGGAACTATTGGCTTTACGAGTGAAGAGGGGAAGGGCTCAAATTTCTATTTTTCCATTCCGGCAGCATAGTATATACCGCATTTTTTCAATAAGCTTTATGCTTTTGATAATTCATTCCTACAGGTATTCCATAAGTAAAAACCACCCGATAAATTAGATACTTTTTCAAATCCGTTTTGCAGTAAGATCCTTTGTGCCAGATATCCTCTTAATCCGGCTTCGCAATAAATATAGATTGGTTTGTCTTTGGATATCTCGGTTAATCTCTCCCTGATCTCATCTACAGGAATATTGATGGCACCTGCAATATTAGCTGTTGCAAACTCATCTGCTCTCCGAACATCGATCAAGAGTCCATCTTTGGATAGATTTTCTAATTGATTCCAGTAAAATACATGAAGCCTTTTCAATAAAATGTTTTCCGCAACAAATCCGGCCATGTTAACGGGGTCTTTGGCAGAAGAATAAGGAGGCGCATACGCATGTTCAAATTCCACCAATTCGTAAATGCTGCTGTTTCTTTTGATAGCAGAGGACAGTATATCGATACGTTTATCTACACCATCGAAACCCGCGATCTGAGCACTGAATAAGCGACCGTCCTCAGGTGAGAATGCAATTTGAATACTCATTTGTTTAGCACCCGGATAATAACCTGCATGCGAACCGTTATGAGTGGTGGAAACAATATGTTTAATATTCGCTGTTGTTAAATGTTTAGAAGCAGTGCCTGCTGTTGCTACGGTCATATCAAATACTTTCACAATAGCCGTATTGATCGCGCCATTATATTTTTGAACATTTCCCAGGACTAGATTATTGGCACAGATCCTTCCTTGTTTATTGGCAGGCCCTGCGAGATAAGTGATCATGGATTGCTGCGTGATGGGATTCTTGAATTCGATGGCATCACCCACTGCATAAATATCAGGATTGGAAGTTTGCAAATATTCATTCACCCATATTCCTTTTGCGTCACCGATCTTTAGTCCTGCTGCAATGGCTAATCTTGTATCGGGTTTTACACCGATGGATAGGATCACAACATCAGCATCGATCACATCCCCAGATTTTAAATGAACCTTTAATTGATCGCCATCTTTAGTAAAACTGGTAACTGCTGAATTTAAACGGAGATCTACATTTTTAGAGCGTATATGTTGTTGTACGATGGCTGCAATGGGAAAATCTACAGGCGCCAGGATCTGATTGCCCATTTCTATAATGCTTACATGCAGTCCGAGACCATGCAAACTTTCCGCCATTTCCAGACCAATGAAACCTGCACCAATTACAACAGCTTTTTGAATATTCTTTTGCTGCACATAAGTCTTGATATAATCCGTATCGTTCACATTTCTTAATGTGAAGATCCCTTCGTTAGTGATCCCAGGTAAAGGAGGGCGTATGGGCTCTGCACCGGGTGATAAAACTAATTTGTCATAGCTTTCTTCATATACTTCACCTGTTCTTTGATCTTTTGCTGTGATGGTTTTTGCAAATGGGTTTATCGCAGTTACTTCAGTCTGCACCCTTACATCAATACTGAATCTTTGGTGAAAGGAAGCTGCTGTTTGCACGAACAATTTATTTCGGTCCTTGATCACATTACCGATATAATAAGGCAGGCCGCAATTGGCATAAGAAATATATTCTCCTTTTTCGAAAATGATGATCTCTGCGTGTTCATCCATTCTTCTTAATCTCGCTGCAGTACTTGCACCGCCGGCTACCGCGCCTACAATAATGTATTTCATTTTATGTTTTTAAATCTAATGCAAAGTTGTTGCCGCGAATTCTTATTTATTGTGACAACTATCACTTTTTGGGATGATTGTTTAGGAACATGTTTGCCGAATGTTTCCGTTTTCGTTAGGTCCTCATTGATTTATCGGAGCTTGAACTTTAAAAGCTATGAGTGACGAGCTGTGAGTCGCGAGCAAAACTCACAGCTCAAAGCTCATAGCTGCTCTTGCACATAGAAAAAAGCGCTGAACCGGATAACCAATTCAGCGCTTTTATAAAAACAACTATCTATTTATTTATTGTAGTTTTTTCTCCAGACTACTCCACCCACCGCCATTATAGGCATCAATGCCGGCTTGTTTTAGTGCTGTAACGGCCATACTGCTTCTGCCGCCACTGAGGCAAACAACAATAACCGGTTTCTTTTTTTGTTTGATGCTTGGAATTTTTTGGGTAACAGTTGCAAGTGGGATGTTTATGGAATTTTTAATGTGCCCCGAACGAAATTCTTCAGGTGTTCTTACATCAACGATCATAGCACCGTTGGCATACAATTCTTTTATATAAGCAGCTTTCTTGCTTCCACCGAATAATAGGTCTAATAATCCCATAATGATAATATTTAAAACAAATATTCAGAATAAGTAATGATATGCACGGTGATAATTGTTACACTGAAAATTATTTTGTAGGTGCAAAATCTTCTTTCAGTTCAATAGCGTTCCTGTGCAGTGAAACAATATTTCTTTGTTCCATCTTTTTTAATAAACGGGAGATGACTTCTCTGGAAGAATTCAATTCATCTGCTATCTGTTGATGGGATAACTGTATGCTGTTGCTGTTATTGATCGCTGCATGACGTTGCAAATAAAACATCAATCTTTCATCCATATTCCTGAATGCCACCTGATCGATCAAAACCAGTAATTCTTCAAAACGGTTGCGGTAGGTTTCCAGAACAAAATAATACCAGCTCTTGTATTTGCTCATCCATTCGTCCATTAACTGAATCGGCAGCATGAGCACTGTGGTGTTCTCCATGGTCTTTGCCATCACTTTACTTGCCTCCATTTTTGATGCACAAACCATTGTAATGGCGCAGGCTTCACCCGGTTGGAGATAGTACATTAGGAATTCATTGCCATCTTCATTCTCTCTGAAGATCTTGATCATGCCTTCGAGTACAAGCATCGTGCTTTTTACATATTGTCCGGTACGCATCAATATTTCACCGGCAGGGATCTCTTTGATGCTTCCCTGTTTTTCTATCTGTTCCAATAAAGCGGGTTCTAATTGCGAGAAGAGTTTGTGAATGGGCTGTATCATAATTGCAAAAATATGCATTTAGTTAGCGTAATAATAAAAGACCTAATATCAGTGGTGAACTGATATTAGGTCTGATCATTTTAGAGAAGTCGAAAATTCAGTATTATTCTTTCTTGCAGGTTTTAACGCCGATCAAAGTATAAAGCGGACAAAAACTGATCACGCTGGTTAAAAGAAATACAGCACCTATCACTAACAATACCATTCCGAGGGTCCCGGTTACGGGTTCGGTTTTTGTAAAATAAAGTACCGCAATTACAACAGCAATTAAGATCCTGATAACTCTGTCGGCAATGCCCATGTTCTTTTTCATTTGTTTTGGTTTAGGTAAAGAATAATTTGATGTAGAAAGTAAAGCTAATTTTTGGTAAAACATAATCCTGTGATTTAAGTCACAATGCATCTGATTCCCCTTCTGCCATTTCATCGGTATGGTTTATTCAACACCAATTGCATCCAATATCTTTTCCAGAGGACAAAATTTTGTAAAAGATGATTGCAGCAAATTAGCGCCTACAAATACAGCTAGCCAAATCCAGTTGATATTGACAAAATGGGCCAATAGGATACTCGTTAATACAAATGTTCCGGCAACGGCACGAACAATATTCTCTCTCATAATTTTATTATTTATTACTTAATAACTTGCTTTTTCAACCGGAACTATGAATGCCCGTACTGGGAAATTGGTCCCGCTTTCTTGATTATATTTTTTGATCAGTTCCATGGCCAGTTCTGCATTATCATCAGCCGTAAAACTGAAAACAAAAAGCGAATCGAATTTTTCATCACCACTGGCAAACCAGGCTTCCAGAAGATTCATTGATTGGTTGTCTTTAAATCCGATCACATCCGTTGCACTGAAAACATTGATCTTTGCTTCTTTGAATATTTTACAAACATCATCCTGATATTCTTTTAAACAGGTTACAATAAAAAATTTCATAGACGGAATTTTTATTTTTGATTGGGATATTTTTTACGCATCATTTTATAATACAATAAAGGCACGACCAATAATGTCAGGAAGGTTGATGTAATGGTTCCTCCCATCAATGAAATGGCAAGTCCCTGAAATATCGGATCAAACAAGATGATAATAGCACCTAATGCCACTGCTCCTGCCGTTAATAAGATAGGCGTTGTTCTTACGGCGCCGGCTTCGATGATTGCTTGTTTGAGCGGAATATTTTCTCGTAACCGAATATTGATAAAATCGATCAGTAACACAGAGTTTCGCACCATCACGCCTGCCAGTGCAATAAATCCGATCATTGATGTTGCCGTGAAATAAGCGTGCAGCATCCAGTGTCCTAATATGATACCCACCAATGATAATGGAATGGCAGCAAGCATTACAAGTGGTACTGTAAAGTTTTGAAACCATCCTACGATCAGGATATAGATCATTAAAATAACAACAGCAAAGGCAATTCCGAGATCTCTGAACACTTCAAAAGTGATCTGCCATTCGCCATCCCATTTCAGAGAATAATTGTCTTCCATCTCAGGTTGATGTGTATATTCTTCTTTCAGTGAAAAGCCTTTGGGTACCTGAATAGTTTTTAAACTATCTGATACATGTGCGATAGCATAAGAAGGACTTTCTAATTTACCTGCCATATCAGCTACTACATACACTACTTCTTTCTGATTTTTGCGATAGATGCTTTTCTCTTTATTTTTGAA
>CAIMKO010000049.1 GCA_903841915.1 uncultured Chitinophagaceae bacterium
CCTTCTCCTTCAGGAGAAGGTGGCTGAAAGCCGGATGAGGTCGTTTTCGGTTGCCCTTTTTTGTTTCTTTTTTGGGCAAGCAAAAAAGAATAAAAAATAAATATTCTCTTACATCGATGTTGGTGAAAACACCAACATCGGCAAAGTATTAAATACAGTGTGCTTTCAAAAATCCATTTGGATTTTCCTCTGCGACCTCACAATACAACAGCTTGAAAAGACATTTTGATGCCTGAAATTTCAGCTTCAAAAAAACTCTGGAAACTCCGTGTAAACCTCTGCTATCTCTGCGTTAAAAAAAATCTGTTGTATCCTGTTTTCTCTCTCAACACTTTAGAGAATATATCATTGGCGGGCACTGGAAACTTGTTACATTATCAAAAATGACATAGTATTAAATACTGTGTTCTTTCAAAAATCTATTTGGATTTTCCTCTGCGACCTCACAATACAACAGCTTGAAAAGACATTTTGATGCCTGAAATTTCAACCTCAAAAAAACCCTGTGTACTCCGTGTAAACCTCTGCTATCTCTGCGTTAAAAAAATTATCACGCAATAAAAAAGCCTTACTCTTTTTAAGAAGTAAGGCTTTCAAAAAATTTGTTCTGTCTATAACCCGCTTACCGTTAACCCAATGGATAAGGTATGCATATCAGGCCCCGCACCCTGTTTTAAAACAGGCGTGATCTGATAATCACAGTTGAGCGAAAAATTTCCATATCCTACCCTTGCGGTAGCAACAATGGTAGAACCGTTAAAATATCTTTTATTGAATTCCTTCTGGATATAAGTACTACCGTAATAGCTTGCCCCATTTTGATCCTGCAGATCTTTTCCTTTGAAATAAGATTTCACCAAAACACCTGCTTTCATTCCAACTGCTGCTTTCCATGATTTACCCGGATGTTGCGGATCGGAATAATACCGCACTTCAAGCGGCACTTCCAGATACATCGTGGTAACCTTCGACTTATGGAAATGCGTGGTACTGTCAAATGCCAGTGTTCCGCCATTACCCTTCACTTTTACATATTCACGATCAAAGAAAATATTGCTCGATCCCAGTCCCAGGCCATAGGCGAAACTGAATTTGGGATTGGTCTTCATGGGCTTATCCATCATCACATAAAAATTAAAGTGACGACTGAATCCCTTTGTTTTAACACTATCAGGATGATTTAACCAACTGTCGCTTCCGTATTGAAATACAAAATGATCGGCAGGCCTTTTACTCAGATCGATCTTGCTCCAATCTGTTTTAGGCTTTGCCACAACAGGTTCAGGAACGGGTTTTGGCTTTATTTGGGTACTATCTGTTTTTTTCTTTTTAGAAAAAAGATGGCTCAATTGAGCATCTGCAGAAAGAATAACGGTAACACAAAGCAGTAATAAAAGCGTTTTTTTCATTTTCTTTAGTTGTGAAGGAAATCTCATCCCCTTTTTGAAAGAGGGACAAAAATAGTAGAATTGGCTGCACATAAAGGGTTAAAAATTAGCAAAAGATATTCTTCACCCCTATTTAAATAGAAAAAATCTATATAAAAAGGGTCCCGCCCCGTAAATTACAGCACAAACAGCATCATGGAACTCAATTTTATGCTTTCAGAGAATGGCACTACGATCGATCTGTCTGTTTTACAGGATCTGGTTGGAGAAGATGTGCAGGCGCTTCAGACAATTATAGAGCTTTTTATAAACACCATGCCCCCCGCTATCGAAAAAATGAAGTTCTATCAGGAACAGAAAGATTGGGAAAACCTGTTTAAAACTGCCCATACCATGAAATCATCGGTATCGATCATAAAAGTGGATGGCCTATATGAGGCGGTGGTAGATATTGAATCAAAGGCTGAAAATAAGACCGGACTTGACCATATCAGGCCGGCAATTGATACCATAGCGCTGAAATATACAATGGCAGAGAAACTACTGAGAAAAGAACTACAGAAATACCAATCAAATTCATGAGCCGAAAACTATATTTTAATATTAATTTCGAACGATCGTTAAACATTAATAAACAAAAATGCTGATATGAAGATCTTGATAGCGGAAGATGAGCCTTTGATGGCCAAAACCATCAGCATGAAATTAGAGAAGGAAGGCTATGAGGTGATCAGTTGCGCTGATGGGAAGGAAGCATTGCAAAAACTGGAGGAAGAACTTCCCGATATGGTCATTACCGACATCATGCTTCCTTATTCTTCAGGCCTTGAAATTTTGCAGTTCGTAAAAGCAAAGAACCCATTAACAGCGGTGATCGTTTTGTCGGCACTGGGTCAGGAAAATACCGTTGAAGATGCTTTTGAACTGGGCGCCGACGATTATATGACCAAACCTTTCAATTTAACCGAATTGGCTGTTCGGGTAAAGAGGTTGCTCAAAAAATAATCAGTAGAAAATATGTTATTCTTGCATATTAACCGATATGTATTTTGATCGCAATAGTCATTTTTTCAAACTGTAATGCCTTCTTATCCGGCGCAGCATTTTCTTCCCCTACGATGCTGAACGCTTTTACGAAGATCATCAACCCCGATTATCTGTTGACCGGAATTGAAATTTTGTCTTCCGGATTTTTAATAGTGATCCTTGTCATCTATGCTACACTTAATCTGAAAAAAACAAGATTTTTTTTCAAACAACGAATTCAATCCGAATTGGAAGTTTGGGTAGCAAAAGCAATTTTAGATGAATCGGAAGATGGAAGAAGCTTTAATATACCTGCTAGTTTTTTCCGCATTTTAAAAAGACCGCTCGCCAAAGAATTCACGGTGGAGGAATTGATCAATACAAAAAAAAATTTAACAGGTACTGCAGCCAATAATATCATTGCGCTCTATGAAGAACTGGATCTTAAAAAAGTATCCCTTAAAAAATTGCGTAACAGCAAATGGCATATTCGCGCAAGGGGGATCCATGAATTATATTCCATGCAGCAAATGGATACACTACCCCTCATTTACGAGAATACAAACAATCAATATGAATTTGTGCGCATGGAAGCACAAATAGGTGTGATCAATATGACGGGGTTTGAAGGATTACGTTTTCTTGATCAGGTGAGTTATCCAATCACCGAATGGCAACAGATAAAATTGTTGGACCAGTTAAGATCTGCAGAAGAAAGCGGACAACTGGCAACACATCTTCCCAAATGGCTTTCTTCCTTGAATGATACGGTGATCATTTTTGCTTTAAAGCTGGCTGCCGAATATCAGCAGTTCTCTGTGCACGATGCCGTTGCAAAATGTTTGGCACATAATAATGTTTCCGTAAGATTACAGGCCATTAAAACATTGGTCCATATTACGAATGAAACAACGCCGCAAATATTGACGGAACATTATCCCAATGAAAAATTCACCAATCAGTTAGCACTTTTGGATGCGCTTGTAAAAATTGCAACGCTGGATCAGGCCTGGTTTTTAATTGGCTTGCTCGATGACCCGAGTGATATTATAAAATTAAAAGCAGGAAGGATCCTGGCGCATAGTTTTCCGCGTGGACTAGAAGCTTTGGAAGAAAGAGGAAGAGCACCCTCAGGTCCTTACCAGGATATTTATCTGCACATTAAATCTGAAATGGAAAGATGAGTTTGGAAAGCATTACAGATATTATGTTCGATATACTGATGTACGGAATATTTGCGTATTCTGTATTGCTGGTGCTATCCTATATTTTCATCGGCCTGTATTCCATCGGAGAAACACGTACCTATCTCTACAAAAACAGTTTTACGGATTATCGTTTATTGGCAGCATCTCCACATGCCCCTTCCGTTAGTATTCTGGCACCTGCTTATAATGAGGGCAAGACCATTATCGAAAATGTTCGTTCGCTCTTATCCATTTATTACAGTAATCTGGAAGTGATCATTTTGAATGACGGAAGCAAGGATGATAGCCTCGAAAAATTAATTGAGGCATTTGAACTGAAAAAAGTACACTTCTTTGTCAACTATCAAATTCCCACAAAAACGGTAAGAGGCGTTTATAAAAGCAGTAACCCTGTTTACAGCAAATTGGTGGTCGTTGATAAAGAGAATGGCGGAAAAGCAGATGCGTTGAATGTGGGTGTCAATACCGCAAGCAATGATTACCTGGTTTGTATTGATGTGGATTGCATCCTGGAACAGGATGCTTTATTGAAAATGGTAAAACCATTTTTAGAAGAAACAGACAGAAAGGTCATCGCCTCAGGGGGCGTTGTTCGCATCGCCAATTCCTGCATCATTGAAGATGGTAAATTAATTAAAGTAAAGATCCCCAAACAATACCTGCCCAGGATGCAAAGCCTGGAATATATCCGTGCCTTTATTTTAGGCAGGATGGCATGGAGCAGATTAAATGGACTGATGCTGATCTCGGGTGCATTTGGTGCATTTGATAAAGAGATCGTCATTAAAGCCGGAGGCTATAATCATAATACCGTTGGGGAAGACATGGAACTGGTAGTGCGTATGCGGCGCTATCTGGAAGAGAAAAAAGAAAAATACCGTGTTACCTATATTCCCGATCCTTTGTGCTGGACCGAAGCGCCGGAATCATTACAAATATTAGGCAGACAACGCAATCGCTGGGCAAGAGGAACCTATGAAACTTTATTCTTCCATCGTAAAATGTTCTTCAATCCCCGCTATCATTTGATGGGTATGTTGAGTTATCCATACTGGTTCTTTTTCGAATTCCTGGCACCGATCATCGAGTTCCTGGGTTTTATTTTCTTTTTCGTTTTTGCAGCATTGGGAATGATCGAATGGTATTTCTTTATGGTCTATCTCTTCTTTGTTGTTTGCTTCGGCTATCTCTATTCTGCTTTCGCGATCTATATGGAGATCATCACGTATAACCAATACAAAAAAAGGTCAGAGATTTTTTTATTGATCGTGACGGCATTAACAGAGCCGTTTTATTTTCATCCTTTTGTAGTATGGTCTGCCATTCAGGGATACATTGATCTGATCAAGAAAAATAAAGCCTGGGGCGAAATGACAAGAACAGGATTTGCCCAAACAAAAACTGCAACAACGGTTCAGGAGATCAGTAGCGATCAAACACTGATCAAAAAAGTAAATCCGGTAGTTGTATTCTTTAAAAAGATCCCGGAGAAATTCATTCGTTCCGCTAAAGATTTTTCCGGCTATGCCATGGCTTTGTTACTGTTACTGCTCGCCGCAAGGATCTTGGAATTTAGTTTGGAAGTTTTCAAACACGGCATCCCTAAATTATTTTTTAAAGTAATTGTATTCGGTCTTACAAAAGACCTTGCCTATTTTCTTTCAACAGGGCTGATCTGGTTTCTGCCATTCGCCGTATTGTATCTGTTGCATAAAAAAGCAGCGCAACTGTTTTTTATCGGACTCTCTGTTACGCTGATATTGATTCAGATTTCACTATCGCAATATTTTTTAACCACACTGGTTCCGCTGGGGGCAGACCTTTGGGGCTATTCATGGAATGATATCAAACAAACGGTGGGCGCAGCAGGCGCTGTCAATATTACAGCCATCCTGATATTTTCATTGGCCTTACTATTGATCATCTTGTCATTTATCTATCTTCCTAAGAAACTGAAACTGGGCGGCTTTTTTACTGCATTAGTTTTTGTTTTATTTATAAGTTCCATTGCATTTAATTTTTTATCCAAGACAAATAAATGGCTACCCGGACAGGAGTACAGCAATAATATCGCATTAAATAAATCATACTTCTTTTTCAATGCATCGCTACAGCATTTTTTTCCGGCTGCTAAACAACAGGATATTTATGCCGATAGCTATAGTGGTGATTTTGGTAGTGAAGCCGATAAAAATAATTCGGTCGTTTCTTTCAATTATGTTGATGAAAAAAATTATCCTTTCCTGCATACTGTTGATAGTTCAGCTGATGTTTTATCGCCATTCTTTACTGCAGAAAAAACGCCCCCGAATATTGTCATTTTATTAGTGGAAGGATTGGGCAGGGCTTTTACCAACAAAGGGGCTTATCTCGGAAACTTTACTCCATTCATTGATTCGCTCGCAGATAAAAGTTTATACTGGGAAAATTTTTTAAGCGAAGGCGGAAGAACATTTGCCGTATTACCTTCTTTTATCGGCTCTCTTCCTTTTGCAAAAAACGGCTTTAACGAATTGGGTGAAAATATGCCCGAGCATTTATCGTTACTGAGTTTGCTGCAACACAATGGCTATAACACTTCCTTTCATTATGGCGGCGAATCAAGCTTTGACAATATGAACACTTACCTGCGGAAGAATCAGGTGAACAGCATTAATGATGAGCCAACTTTTCCTTCGGGTTTTTCCAAAATGCCGGGGCAAAATGGTTTCACCTGGGGCTATGGAGATAAAGACCTATTCAAACGATTTTTTGAGACCAAACAAAATACACAGCAACCCTTTGCAAGTATTGTGTTGACCGTTTCTACGCACAGTCCCTTTTTTATAAACGAGCAGGATCATTATCTGCAACGTTTCGAACAGCGCATGGATGAATTGAAATTCGATGAGGCTTCCAAAAGAGAATACCGCAATTATAAATATCAGTATGCAAGTATCCTGTACACCAATGATGCCATCCGCAATTTTATAGAACAGTATCAACAAAGAAGTGATTTTAAAAACACGGTCTTTCTGATAACGGGCGATCACCGAATGCCCGAAATACCAATGATCAGTAAACTGGATCGTTATCATGTTCCTTTAATTATGTATTCGCCTTTATTAAAACGCACTGCAAAATTCTCTTCCGTCAGCACACATTTCGATGTGTTGCCGAGTATGATGATGTGGTTGAAAAAAGCTCATGGCCTTCAAGTGCCTTCGCTGGTAAACTGGATGGGCAGCGGATTAGACACTGCCAGAAATTTCAGGAATATTCATGCCTATCCTTTAATGCAAACCAAGAATGATATCATTGACTTTGTGATGGGAGAATATATGATCAATGCGAATACACTCTTCAAGATCACCAGCGACATGAACCTTACACAAGTGGATGATGCAAATAAATATAACCAGTTGAAATCTGCATTCGATCTATTCAAAAGAAAGAATGATGAATTTATAAATGGAAAAAAATTAGTCCCCGATAGTTTACTGCAACAATATTTACCTAAAAAATA
>CAIMKO010000050.1 GCA_903841915.1 uncultured Chitinophagaceae bacterium
TGGATAAGACAGTACTCAGAAAGCTGCAGCTGCCGGTAGAAGGGGAAGCGAATCTCGATAAGTGGAAAAGCTTTTTGACACGTCTGAAAGCTCCGACCAACGAAGTGAGAATCGGCTTGGTGGGTAAATATATTGAACTGCAGGATGCCTATAAATCTATCCTGGAAAGCTTCATTCATGCAGGAGCAATAAATGAAGTAAAAGTGCAAGTAGTGAATGTTCATAGTGAATTCATCACTAAAGAGAATGTGGAAGAGAAATTAGAAGGTCTGGATGGATTATTGGTGGCACCGGGTTTCGGTAATCGTGGTATTGAAGGAAAGATCATTGCCGTTCAATATGCAAGAGAAAAACAATTACCATTCTTCGGGATTTGTTTGGGTATGCAGATGGCAGTGATAGAATTTGGCAGAAATGTGTTGGGACTAAAAGATGCACACAGTACTGAAATGGACCCGAATACCCCTGATCCTGTTATTAATATGATGGAAGAACAAAAGAAGATCAAGATGATGGGCGGTACCATGCGTTTGGGTGCTTATCCTTGCGAAATCAAAGAAGGTACATTAGCACATAAGATCTATAATGAAACACATATTACCGAAAGGCATCGTCATCGCTTTGAATTCAATAATGAATATTTAGAGCAATTTGAAAATAAAGGAATGATCGCAAGCGGAAAAAATAATGAAACAGGATTAGTGGAGATCATGGAATTGCCGGATCATCCATTCTTTATTGGCGTGCAATACCATCCTGAATTAAAAAGTTCGGTTGAAAGACCTGCTCCTGTATTTGTAAGCTTTATTGGTGCAGCAAAAATCTACAATGAAAAAAAGCATGTATATAAAACATCTGCTTTGCAGGATGCTTTGATTTAAAAATAACCACATAGGAAAATAGAAAAGGGCAGATAGTATTTAATTCTATCAGCCCTTTTTGCTAGAACTATTGTTCCTATTTAGTTAAGTATCTTTCAATATTCCTGTTTCGTGAGCATATCTTTTTTAATTCCGTTCCACATGTTATCGAAACTCTGTTCGCTGCTTTCTTTCCATGTATTCATTTGGGTTTGCATTTTTTCATTCCGCTCTTTGTGAGAATTTGTAAAGAAATTTCGAATAAAACCTGAATCCTGTTCAAAGGCCAATTGATTGTACAACTCTTTTAACTGTTGTTCATGAGCCATGTTTTTCTGGACGATCTCTTTTTCCATTTTTTCACGCAGAAGCACTTTTTCATCATAAGTCCCTGCTGGTAAAATGGTCTTGGCCAATACAGGCATTAATTCTATAAGCAATAAAATGAGCACCAATAAATAATATCTGGATTGCAATGCTGAATTGGTTTTAATGAGATTATTCAACGCCTCGATCCTTGTTAAAAAGCCATCATTCAAGAGCGTATCAAATGTTTGTTGTTCTTTTTGAACAGATGATTCAATGAGGGTTAAAGAACTGTCAGTAGTTTTAATTTGCGGCAATAATGCAATGCTCATCTGTTGATATTCACCATCCAGTTTTTGATATTCTTTTTGTTTGGCTTTGGCAATATCTTCTAATCCGATCTTTTTACTGCCCCCGGTTCCGTCTGTTTCTGCAATGAAACTATTTCGGGCAACAGATACTTCCTTGTACTTATCGTCCAATTGTTTTTGAAGAGCTACTTTATTATTCAGCAGATCTTTTTTGGTAATTGCATAAACAGCCTCCTGTTGTTGCAGTTTATCTTTTTTCTTTTGCTCATTATCTAACGAGATCTGTAAATGAATTTCCTTGTCAAATAAATATAGTAATGCCGGCTGTGCCATGAACATGCCGATTGTTACTGCTAAGACACCCCGAAATAATAATGGTGTTATTCTGTTTTTATTAAACTTATTGATGCCTTTGATCAATGCACGGTCGATCGTTAAAATAATACCGCCCATAAAAATGCCCAATGCAAAACAGGCATAAATATTCGAAACGACGGTACTAAAAAAATAGGTCCAGGCTAATGTTGCAAATAACCAGGTACCCATTACTGTCAGGCCAATGATCGAATATCGGTTTCGGTCGATCACACAATCCGCTAATAGTTCTTTTTCGGCAGTTGATAACCACCATAAAAATTTTGCCCACTTCGTTGGAATATAGCTTTCCCGTTGGGACAGCATCTGTACGCTTTCCTGCATAACAATTTGATTAAAGAGTGAAGTGGTAGAAGCTGGAAATAGGTTGAGGTCGGAAGTAATGTAAAGGAACAATGAAAGATTGAGAAAATGAACTGTTCTCTGTTTTTTTTGAAAAGTTTAAGAGAATGGGTTGGCTTAAAGCTACGAGTAGCGAGCTATGACCATTGAGCAAAACTCGCAGCTCAAAGCTCATGGCTTTTCTTCTATACAAGATGGCACCCCAACCACCGCTAAACCCGAGTTTCTGCCGTTTGTATCATGAAAATGTGAAATCTGTGGACGATAATCTGCAATCAGTTCCCAAACCTTACCTTTGCCGCTCAATATTTTTCAGACTATGAACCTTGATAAAAATACGGTTATTGGTTTTGTGCTCTTAGGCATTTTGTTTTTTGCTTTTTTCTGGTATTCGAACAAGCAGCAGGATGCTTACATGCAAATACAAAAAAGGGCAAAAGACTCGATTGACAGGGTGAATGCTTTACGAGCAATTCCTGCAGATACTGTTGCAGCCAGGAAGGATTCAATATTCAGAGATTCAACTTCAAAATTAACTGTTGCTGGAAATTTTGCAACTGCTGCAATTGGTACTGAACAATTGCTGGTTGTTGAGAATGAAGTGATGAAAGTAACTTTTACCAATAAGGGTGGTAGGGTGAAATATGTGCAACTGAAAAACTATAAATCATACGACAGTACCTTAGTTCAGATCGGTAATGAAAAAGATTTATTGAGTTATTCGATCAATACTGGTGCGAATGTTGCGGCTCAAACTGCTGAATTATTTTTTACTGCCGCACAAACAGTTAAGAATGCCGATGGCAGCCAGACTATTTCTTTTACATTGCAGAATGCAACAGGGGAAGGGGTAACGCATCAATACACAGTGAAGAAGAATGAGTATATGATTGACTGGAATGTGAATTTAA
>CAIMKO010000051.1 GCA_903841915.1 uncultured Chitinophagaceae bacterium
TACTTATTTCATTTTTGAAAGGATGTGGATAATTGCAGAATCATTATTTTATTTATCCACTTGCACAATCAAATATACTACTGCTGCACCGTTATACTTAGTTTCACGGTCACTTACTAATCCGTTACCTATGAAGTCCGTAAGTGTACATCCATTTTCATGGATGTATTTTTTTATATAGGAGCCTCATTTACAATGCTCATTTAGGTTTCTGCATCTAATTTATCTCAATTAACATCCTTTTCTGTACTTGCTAGATTTGTACAATTATATTTGCAGGTATATATAACGATGAAAAAATTAGATTGGTACATACTGAAAAAATTTTTAAGCACTTTTTTCTTTGCTATATTTTTATTTACGGTCATTGCTGTAGTGATCGATGTAAGTGAAAAGACAGACGACTTTGTAAAGTCGCATTTAGGATTCAAAAGAATAGTAACCGATTATTATCTGGGATTCGTTCCACATATTGTTGCATTATTATTTCCCCTGTTTGTATTTATTGCTGTTATATTTTTTACATCCAAAATGGCAGGTCGAAGTGAGATCGTAGCTATATTGGCCAGCGGAACTTCATTCAATCGCTGGTTAAGACCTTACTGGATCGGCGGATTATTTCTGGCAGGCATTTTATGGTTTTCCAATCAATACTTGATTCCCAAAGCCGAACAGATCAGGGGTAATTTTGAGGCAAAATATTTTGACCCCAATTCATCGTACGAAAATTTAAATAAGAGCCGCAATGGTTCAGGTTCTGATATTTATGTTAGAATTGACTCATTTACTTACGCAGGAATTTATAATTATGATACCGCAACAAAGCGAGGAGGGCCTGTATTTGTGCATCGGGTAAAAAATAATCAGCTCATAGAAAATAACAGGGCAGAATCTATGTATTGGGATACTGCATCCAAAAAATGGCGAATGGATTTTGTGATCCGCCGTACCTGGCCGGGAGGTAAAGAGAAGGTTTTGATGAATAGTTCGGAAACCATGAATTTCGATTTCAAACCCACTGATCTCAGAAAAGACAAATACACAAAAGATAAGTTAGCAACACCGGAATTGAAAAGATTCATTGCCCAGGAACAATTACACGGGGCCGAAGGTGTTAATGAATTGATCGTGGAGAAAGGTAGACGAGATGCCACACCCATTACTGTTCTCCTGCTTACCTTGATTGGCGCAGTAGTGGCCGGACGAAAGGTCCGCGGTGGCAGCGGTGTTCATTTGGCCATCGGCTTTATCGTAGCGGCACTGTTTATATTGACCGATAAATTCTCAACTATCTTTTCAACAAAAGGAAACCTGCCGCCAATGCTGGCTACCTGGATCCCAAATATCATTTTTGTTTTTGTTGTCATTGCTCTATATCGAAAAGCTCCCAAATAATTTTCTTCCTAAGTCTTTGTAAATGTTTTGCTGCAACACGCAACTTGCTTTATCTTTAACGGCGTAATAATGATTGAGAAAAACAAACTCTTCTGTAAGCATCTGTGCCGGCTTTTTTAGTGAAATTTCGATGTATTACAGTTAGTTTCTTCAGCGGATCATTTTTTTATTACCCGGATTAAAATTCAAAAAAATAATCAACTCTCTATAAACTAAAAAATATGGGAATTTTAAAAAACAGGTTCAAAGCAAAGGCTGAAGTGGCAAATGCGGAGATAAAAGAATTAATCAAAGAACATGGTAATAAAAAGATAGGTGAGGTTACATTAGCACAGGTATATCAGGGTATGCGTGGTATTACCGGTCTGGTAACGGAGACAAGTTTATTGGATCCACAGGAAGGCATTCGCTTCAGAGGGTATTCCATTCCTGAATTGCAGGAAAAATTGCCAAAAGCACCAAAAGGTGATGAGCCTTTGCCCGAAGGACTTTTTTACTTAATGATGTTGGGTGAATTGCCAAATGACGATGAAGTAGAACACGTAACAGATATTTTACAAAGAAGAAGCCATGTGCCTAATCATGTTTTTGCAGCAATTGATGCATTACCTGTAACTACTCATCCAATGACAATGTTTGTGGTAGGAGTGATGGCATTGCAAACAGAAAGTTATTTTGCAAAAGCCTACTCTGAAGGCATGAATAAAAAAGATTATTGGGAAGCCACATTCGATGATTCTATTTTATTAATTGCACGGTTACCTCGTATTGCTGCTTATATCTATAGAAGAAAGTATAAGAATAACGAACATATTAATCCAAATGGTTTATTAGACTGGGCAGGAAACTTTGCGCATATGTTGGGTTATGATGATCACGGTTTCCGCGAATTGATGCGTTTATATATGACTATTCATGCAGATCATGAAGGAGGCAATGTATCTGCACATACTACTCACTTGGTAGGCTCTGCGTTAAGTGATCCTTATTTGGCATATGCAGCGGGAATGAATGGCTTGGCAGGTCCATTGCATGGCTTGGCAAATCAAGAAGTCATTAAATGGATATTTGAAATGCAGGAAAAATTAGGAACTGATCTTCCTGCAAGAGAACAAATAGCTGAATATGTAAAAGAAACATTGAGCGCAGGAAAAGTGGTTCCCGGTTATGGTCATGCTGTTTTGCGTAAAACTGATCCACGTTATACTGCACAGTTAGAATTCGGTAAAAAACACATGCCTGAAGATAAACTTTGCAGAACAGTATGGAATATCTATGAAGTGGTTCCGCCAATACTTCAGTCAATGGCTAAGATCAAAAACCCATGGCCCAATGTTGATGCACACAGTGGTGCTTTATTGGTGCATTATGGATTGGTCGAATATGAATTTTATACAGTACTGTTTGCTGTGAGCCGTTCATTGGGCGTATTGGCCAGCCTTTGTTGGGACAGGGCTTTGGGCTTCCCGCTGGAAAGACCAAAAAGTGTTACAACAGAATCAGTAAAACTTTGGTTGGAAGGTAAAGATCAGATATGGGAATAATCCGTATTTAAAATAAATAAAACAAAATGCTTCGGATTCTTCGAGGCATTTTTTATTTTGATGAAAATTATTTTATGGCTGCAATAAAAAAAGCGGTGCCCCCAAAAAAAGCTACTAAAAAAGAAAAACCATTAATAAAATATAGCGATAAATCTGCCGGCCAACCGGAACTGGTGGTAATATTCGAACGGTTAAAGCAATTGATGCTGCCTTTTGAAAAAGCTGCAATCAAAGTTCATGCTGACACGGGTGGGCAAATTCATTTGATCAGTCATAAAGCCATTGAAATTGAAGGAAAAAAAAGGCTTGAAGTTTGGTTTGTTTCTGCATTGGTACAAAAAGGCTATGTTGGTTTTTATTTTATGCCTCTATCACTGTATAAACCTCAGGGCGAAAAACTGCATCCCGAACTAATGAAATGTTTAAAAGGGAAAGCCTGTTTTCACATCAAAAAGAATGATGAAACTTTGTACAAACAAATTAAAGAAGCCTTGAAGATGGGATA
>CAIMKO010000052.1 GCA_903841915.1 uncultured Chitinophagaceae bacterium
AAGTAATGATCCTTTGAACTATGGAAAGGCCCAAACCAAAGCCTTTTACATTTGCCGCATTGTTGCCTCTGAAAAATGGCACTTTCAATTTCTCTATTTCCGATTCAGTGAGCATGCTGCCGTGATTATCAAAATAAACATAGATCATCTGATCCTTCGCATCAATTGTTACAATCACTTTTTTATCTGAAGAATATTGCCAGGCATTTTTGATCAAATTACTGAATGCTACTTTTAGCAATGCTTCATTTCCTTTGATCATTAATTCATTCTCATCTTCCGGCACATTGGTAAATTGCAATTCAACATCAACGCCCTGCAACATTTTCTTAGTGGCACTCATTGTATCATATAACACTTCATCAATTCGCATGAATGGCCATTTACCCGATGATTGTATCTTTTCATACTGTGATAAAAGCAACAATGAATTGGTAAGATCGATCAATCCGATCTGATCTTCCTGCAATGATTCTAATACTTCTTTATACGCTTCTTTTGAAAGGTCTTTCCGCAACGCTGATTCAGTTTGAGAAAGCATTGTAGCAAGTGGTGTTCTCAATTCATGCGAAGCATGGTGTACAAAACTTTTTTGCGATTCAAAAGCTTGATTTAATCTTTCAAGCATTGCGTTAAAATTCTTTGCGATCTGATTCACTTCTTTTTTACCTTTCCCAATATCTAATCTTTCAGAAAGATTTAATTCAGTGGTTCGCTGCATCTGCGCACTCAATGTAGTTAACGGACTCAATATTTCCGTTACGAAAAATATAGAGATCAGTAAAGTGATCAGTAAGCTTCCTGCAAATACAGACCCCAAAATTAGTTTCAATCTTTTTAGTTTGACCAATTCGTCATTATCTACGGCAGATATCAGGATGTATATTTTATGCTTGGGCATATAAAATGCTGCACATTCAGAATTTCCGGACACATATCTGTACTCGAAAGCCGGTGTGCTGCGTATCTGCTTTACAAGTGTTGGATCTAATTGTATGTAAACAGAATCCGGGTCTTTAAATAGTATCTTAAATGAAGAATCATATATCACCAGTTTTTCATTGCTGAAAGACCCCTTATTTTCTTCATGTAATTTTTCGATGATAGTATTTGTATCTTTTGAGGAAAGGTTGGTGAAATTGTTATAAAATCTCACAGCATCCGCATGTAATTTTTGATACGAATCATCTGTACTGCTGTTATAATAAAGAATATAAATGGTTGCAGAACTGATCACCAATACAATAGCTACAAAAAATGTGAACAGGGCTGTAAAGCGAAGTTTCAGATTCATGCGATTCCTTTATTTCATATAATAACCAAAGCCCGGTTTGGTATGAATTAATTTTTCTTCAAATTTCTTGTCGATCTTGTTTCGCAGAAAACTAATATATACTTCAATGGTATTGGTACCTGTATCAAAATTGAGGTCCCATACTTTTTCTAATATCTCCTGCCTTGATATTACTTTATTTCTGTTATTGGCCAGCAATGTCAACAAAGAAAATTCTTTTGCAGTAAGCGGGATCTCGCCCCCTGCCCTGGTGACAGTCTTGGTAGTAAAATCGATATGAAGATCTTCTATATCAATATTCGTTTGATTGGCATCTGTGGTATCTGATCTTTTTAAGGATACTTTGATTCTTGCAAATAGTTCATCGAAATGAAAAGGTTTTACGATATAATCATCAGCACCTACGCCAAAAGCATCCATTTTATCATGCAATTCTCCTAAAGCGGTCAGCATGATAATAGGAATATTCTTATTTGCAGCACGAAACTCTTTACAAAGCGCAAGTCCGTTTTTATAGGGTAGATTGATGTCTAATAAGACAAGAGAATACTGATGCTGGTTAAAAAGTTTCTCGGCTATTTGCCCATCAAATGCAACATCGGTCTTAAATCCATGATTTGTAAGTTCTTCCTGTATAACCAGACTTAACTTAGGTTCATCCTCTGCCAATAATATTCTGTATCCTTTTTCCATTTTTCACTGGGTTTAAAGAAATGACCGGCCGAGGGACACTATTGTCTAAATAAATAGCCCCTCCTTTTCAAAGGATATTACATTTCAACTTCACCTATAACGTTTGCAAAGGCTACTTATTGTCATCTTTGTGCTGACAAATTTGATTAAGCAAGAGGATGTAATTAAAAAAGGATGTGTTGAGAATAGGAAAATGTTCATTGGAGGCCTTTTCAGATGAACAAAGGCCCTGATTAAATGAAAAGAAGAGGTTAATGAAAAAAGAGACTACTGCAATTGCTTTATTTCACCACTGCCGGCAATATGTTGAGAAACTTTTGGATTCCCCTTATAAAACACGCTCCCACTGCCGGCAATATTGATATCCAATGTATTATCGGCAAATACTTTTACATTACCACTGCCGGCAATATGAATTTGAGCATTCTCGGCTTTTAGGTTTTCAGCCTTATAATCGCCATGACCGGCAATTCGGATTTCTTCATCCTTTGTTTCTCCGGCAATTGTGATATTACCGCTTCCTGCGATCTCAGCTTTCACTTTGGGAGCATTGATCAAAAGATCCATATTACCACTGCCGGCAATATGAAGTTCCAATTTATTGCTGCTATTGAATTTGTCTTTACCGATAATATTGCCGCTGCCAGCTAATTCAACAGCTTCCAATTCATCAGTGGTTATATATATTTTGATACTGTTTGTAGCGATCAATCTCTCATGATCCCTTGACTTAATGACCAGCCAATCCCCCTCATTTTCTGTAACGATATGCGACATCAGATTATCGTCCGTTTCCACTTTTAGGGATGTACTTGACCCTTTGGTCAATTCCACATCATAACTTCCCGCAAGCTTTATCTTAGCTGCTGTCCGGATATTTCTTTGTTCAGAAACGATATTACCGCTTCCTTTCACTCTTTTTCCAATGACAAGGTCACAACCCGATAAAAGGAAAGCCGATGCTACGAATATGAATACTAAATTTCTCATGTTATTAAATTATTTCAGCAAGTTAGAAAAAACATTTGTGACTTTATAACCATTCCTATGCCTGTATTCACCGCTAATCATCGTAATTCTTTTACATTTGCGCATGACTGAAAAAATTCTAATCCTCGATTTCGGCAGCCAATATACACAACTTATTGCCCGTGCAGTAAGAGAAGCTAATGTGTATTGCGAGATCATTCCTTATCACAAATCATTTTCGATCGATAATAGTTTAAAAGGGATCATACTGAGCGGTTCCCCTTTTAGTGTAAATGAAGACAAAGCCCCTACTGTAGATATTCCTTCCTTCATAAAACAACTGCCCGTACTCGGTGTTTGTTACGGAGCACAACTGACCGCAAAAGAATTTGGCGGGCGGGTTGATAAAAGCAATAAGCGAGAATATGGCAGAGCCAAACTCGAAAAAATAAAAGAAGATATTTTATTGACTGATGTATATAATAACTCACAGGTTTGGATGAGCCATAGTGATTCGATCGTTTCATTACCGGATGGCTTTGAAATATTAGCAACCACGGAAAGTATTCCGGTTGCGGCTTTCAAACAGTCGACAGTCCTCGGTAAATCGTCGACCGACTTTCCACTTTACGGTTTACAGTTTCATCCCGAAGTTTATCATTCAACTGAAGGGAAAAAGATCATTAAAAATTTCCTTGTTAATATTTGCGGATGCAGTCAAAACTGGACCCCTGCTTCTTTTGTACATGAAACGGTGGCACAATTAAAAAAACAGATCGGCGATGCACAGGTAATCATGGCATTAAGCGGTGGTGTTGACAGCACTGTTGCTGCAACATTGATCAGCAAAGCAATAGGCAAAAATCTGCACGGCATTTTTGTTGATAATGGAGTATTGCGCAAAGATGAATTTGAACAGGTATTGGAAACCTACAAACAATTAGACCTGAATGTTACCGGAATTGACAGTAAAGAATTATTTTATAAAGAACTGGCTGGTCATTCAGACCCTGAAACTAAAAGAAAGATAATCGGCAAATTATTCATTGATGTTTTTCAACAGGAAGCTCAAAAAGTGGCGGGTGTAAAATTCTTAGGACAAGGAACCATTTATCCTGATGTGATCGAAAGTGTAAGTGTACATGGACCTTCACAAACCATCAAATCACACCATAATGTTGGCGGATTGCCGGACACGATGCATTTGGATCTGGTAGAACCATTGCGATCATTATTTAAGGATGAAGTAAGAAAAGTGGGATTGGAATTAGGCATTCCGGTCGACATGATTCAACGCCATCCTTTTCCGGGACCAGGCTTGGCCATCAGAATATTGGGGGATATCACAAAAGAAAAAGTAGCAATGCTGCAGGAAGCTGACCATATTTATATCAACGGTTTAAAAGAAAGCGGACTTTATGAAAAAGTTTGGCAGGCAGGTACCATTTTATTACCCGTAAAAAGTGTTGGAGTAATGGGTGATGAAAGAACCTATGAATTCACCGTGGCATTACGTGCTGTTACTTCTGTAGATGGCATGACGGCCGATTGGGCACATTTACCCTATGAATTTCTTGCCAATATATCAAATGAGATCATCAATAATGTACGTGGGATCAATCGTGTAGTGTATGATATCAGCAGTAAACCGCCGGCTACTATTGAATGGGAATAAACAACTAATGATTTTTTATGAGACCAGTCTATCGCTTTTTTTTATTTGCATGCTTTGCATTTTCCACCGTCATTTTATTTGCCCAAACGGAAACAAAGCATTATAAGATTGCGGTCTTCTCTCCCATTTATCTGGACTCTGTATTTGATGGCGATACCTATAAAGCCGGCATCAATAATTTACCGAAATCTGTTTTACCCGGATTGGATTTTTATAATGGTGTGATGATGGCCATTGATTCTTTACAACAGGAAGGCGCAGCTATTGAAGTAATGATTTACGATACAAAAAGCACAAGCATCAATTCGATCATTCAAAAAAATGAATTGAATGATGTGTCTCTCATCATTGCATCATTTACTAACCGTGCAGAAATTAAGTCGTTGGCTGGTCTGGCCCTGCTTAAAAAGATCCCGTTGATCTCTTCTACTTTTCCTAATGATGGAGGCGTCAATAATAATCCCTATTTCGTTGTCATCAATTCTACATTGCGCACCCATTGTGAAGAATTGTATAAACATTTGCAGAAATATTATGCAACAGGCAATATTGTGATGTTCAGAAAAAAAGGATTAGTGGAAGACATGATTCAATCTGTGTTTAATGAATCTGCAAAAGCAACTGCTTCCATCCCTTTAAAAATAAAGACAGTTGAACTTTCCGACACATTCAATACGAGGAATGTTTTATTTGCCTTAGACAGTACAAAAAAAAATGTAGTAATATGCGGGACGATCAATGAAGCTTTTGGTCTTCGCTTGGTCAGAGCCTTGAGTAGTGCTCCTGATTATCTTTCTGTCGCTATCGGAATGCCTACCTGGGATGGGATCAAAGACCTCGACAAACCTGATTGCAAGGGAATTGAAATTGTTTATTCAACCCCCTATAATCCTTCCAGAACAGATAAAACTTCGCTTTCCTTTATTGCGAATTATAAATTAAAATATTCCGGAAGGCCTAGTGATATGGCTTTCAAAGGATTTGAATCCATGTATCATTTTACAAAACTGTTATTGGCACACGATCAAAACAGCATTAATTTTTTATCGGAAAAAAGCTATAAACTTTTCAATGATTTCGATATCCGTGCTGTAAAAAACAGGTCCACAAACAATACAGATTATCTCGAAAACAGAAAACTTTATTTTATTAAGAAAGCAGATGGCACTATTAAATCTGTTAACTGATATGAAAGCATTGCCAGCTTTCGGAAGATTGGCAACTCTTTGCTCAAATCTTCTTTTACCCTGCCATTTTAATCCGTAAATTCATGCAATAATTATTTACATGGAAAGCGAACAAACAATTGTCGAATTTTTGCTCAGCAATAAAAAGCTATTGCAGGAATATGTTGAATTAAGGATCGACATTTTTAAGATGGAATTACTGCGCACCAATGCAAAAACCAGCGGGATCATTGTATGGCTTGTCATTTCACTCTTTATGCTTTTTTTGATCTTGCTCTTTGCAGGATTCACCCTTAGTTTCTGGTTAGCGGATCTGCTGCATAGCAATACAGCTGGTTTTGCGGTTACTACAGGCATTCTGGTTTTGTTCACTTTATTGATCACCTTATTCAGAAAAGCAATTTTCATCAATCCTGTTATACGTATCATTTTAAAACAAAATTCAGATGAAAAAGAATAATCCTGATATCACAAGTCTCACAGCACTGAATGAAAAAATTGATGCATTGCATGCAAGAAAAGAGGAACTGGAAAATAAATTAGAAAATAACTGGGAATTTTTGCAGGATAACTATTC
>CAIMKO010000053.1 GCA_903841915.1 uncultured Chitinophagaceae bacterium
TATCGTGTGCAATCTTCCGAAGCACCAAAGATCGTAAAGGAAATAGGAATGGATTTCAAGAATGTCATTGTTCGTCCTATAACACGTACCAAGATCAGAGATAATGCCGTTTATTATACCGCCGTTGACCTGTATTCTATAAAACGCGATGAATTTCAAACAAGGATATTCAAGACCATTGAAGAAAACTTTAAACAACGCGGATTTGTATTAGAACAATTACTGGTTCGTAATATCACACTGCCTGCCACTGTGAAAGCTTCTATTGAAGAAAAGATCAAGGCTGAACAGGAAGCGCAGAAAATGGAATTCGTTTTGCAGAAGGAAAAACAGGAAGCTGAACGTAAAAGAGTAGAAGCACAGGGTATTGCAGATTATCAGAAGATCATCAGTTCCGGTCTAGGCGATAAACAGCTACAATACGAAAATCTGCAGGTAATGAAAGGACTGATCACGTCACCCAATGCAAAAGTGATCATTATGGGTGGCAGCAAAACACCGGTAATATTAGACAGTAAAGCTAATTAAAAGACGGAGGATGAACGAAGGATGAGCGAATCAGTGTTGTATCTATCCCGACCGAAGCAATGCTCAATAAAGAGCCTTCAATTACTCCGGAATGTTCAAAGGTTTACTCCACAAACGGATCAGATACCAGATATAAAGACCAAGGCTCAGCAGAAGCCAGATATAGAAAATAATATTGCCAGCACTTATTGTTTCGTGGATGAAGGCATAATCGAACTGAATGCCTGCGGTTGTACAAATGATCAGCCAGAGCACCGAAACAGAAATAGTGTTGAGTATTCGTACTAAATATGCTCTTACTTCAGGTTCCAAGAAGACATGGTTTAATCTAAACTTTGATTGGCTGTTGCCGCTAATTTCAAGACACGGTCAAATTGTGCAGGTGAAAGATCATTGTAAAAATAATAAATAGGATTAACCGGAGTTCCGTTTCTGCGCACTTCATAATGGCAATGGGCTCCTGTACTTTTCCCTGTGCTACCCACATAACCAATCACTTCACCACGTTTAACTGATTGTCCCACCCTTGCTTTTACGCGATACATGTGTCCGTATAAAGTTTGATACCCATAACCATGATTGATCACCACATCATTTCCAAAACCACCGCTGCTAAATCCGGCTTCTTTAATTGTACCATCGGCAGTGGCATAAATAGGAGTGCCCGAAGGTGCTGTAAAATCAAGTCCTGCATGAAAACGTGGTACTTTATAAACGGGATCAATACGATTACCAAAACCACTGGCAATACGACTCAAATCTTTATTGCTTACCGGCTGAATGGCTGGTATGGCCAGCAATAATTTCTCTTTATGCTTTACCATATCATTGATCAGATCAAAACTCTTACCCTGGTAGGCTAACCGAAGTGATAAATTATTTAATTGGTCGCCCATGCTTTGTACGAGTTCATTCTCGCTCATACTTTGCACCAGTTTCACTTCTTTTTTAACCTCACTGTCTTTAACACGAACACTGTCGGGTACTGGTTCTGCTTCAAAAATGGAACGGTATACAGTATTATCCCTATTTTCCAGCTCATCCATTTGCAGTTCCAATTGTTTGATCCTTTCCTGAAATATGCTGTAATCCTCTTTCATTGCATCATTTTCCTGGCGGAGTAGCTTCTCTTTGGGACTGTCGATATACTTGAATACGACCAGCACAATGATCAATCCGGTTACCGTTGATGCAGCAATAAATCCAAAAAACTGAAGCAATCGAACCCGCAACGGTGTTTCTAACTTTTCGTAACGAAGAGAGTGTGTATTATAATAATATTTGATTTTCTTCATTGCCATAAACTGATAGATATTAGGCTCCGGATCATAGAAACAGCATGAGCCAATGCTCATCAACTATCACCCTTTGCCCTTACCTTTGAAGCCTTAATTTAGCTTGCAAATATACTCGTAATCGATACTAACAAACAGTAAAATTTGGATTTAATATGATGAGCAGTACTGAAATACGTCAGCAGTTTTTAGACTTTTTTACATCTAAAGGGCATCAGATCGTTGCTTCTGCTCCCATCGTTATAAAAAACGACCCCACATTGCTGTTCACCAATGCGGGAATGAATCAGTTCAAAGACTATTTCCTGGGCAATAGAAAGCCCGAATGTACACGTATCGCCGATACCCAAAAATGTTTGCGTGTCAGCGGTAAGCACAATGATCTGGAAGAAGTGGGTGTAGATACATATCATCATACCATGTTCGAAATGCTGGGCAACTGGAGCTTTGGCGACTATTTTAAGAAAGAGGCCATTGCCTGGAGTTGGGAATTACTGACCGAAGTATACAAACTCGATAAAGACCGTTTATATGTGACCATTTTTGAAGGCGACAGCAAGGAAAATCTTCCCAAAGACGAAGAAGCTTTTAATGAGTGGAAAAAAGTGATTGCCGAAGACAGGATCTTACTCGGCAATAAAAAAGATAATTTCTGGGAAATGGGTGATATGGGACCCTGTGGACCCTGTACCGAAATACATGTGGATTGCCGAAGCGATGAAGAAAGAAAATCAGTAGACGGAAAAACGTTGGTGAATAATGATCATCCGCAGGTAATTGAAATATGGAACAATGTATTCATTCAGTTCAATCGTTTAAAAGACGGAAGTTTAGAGCCATTGCCCGCAAAGCATGTTGATACCGGTATGGGTTTTGAAAGACTGGTTCGTGTGATCCAAAAAAAGACATCGAATTATGATACAGATGTTTTTACCGGAACGATCGAAGCAGTAGAAAAAATAACGAATAAAAAATATGATTACAGCGACAGCAAACAAGCCATCGCATTTCGGGTAATTGCCGATCATATACGCGCTATCAGTTTTACTATTGCTGACGGACAATTACCAAGTAACACGGGAGCAGGATATGTGATACGCAGAATTTTAAGAAGAGCTGTTCGATATTATTATTCTTATCTCGATTATAAGCAACCATTGCTGCATCAGTTATTGCCAATCCTGGCAAAACAGTTTGAGCATGTGTTTCCTGAATTGCAGGCACAACTTGATTTTGTAAGTAAGGTTGTGAAAGAGGAAGAGGATGCATTTTTGAGAACACTTGAAAGTGGCTTGAAATTAATTGCTGCGATTATTGATTTTTCGACAACTAAAGTAATTGAAGGAAAGCAAGCTTTTACACTTTATGACACGTATGGATTTCCGCTAGATTTAACAAAATTAATTGCATCAGAAAATAGTTTTATAGTTGATGAAAATGGTTTCGAAGCAGAAATGCTTTTGCAAAAATCCCGTTCCCGTGCTGCAAGTATAGTAGATACCGAGGACTGGATCACCGTAAATGAAGAAACAGGAAAAGGTTTTGTTGGTTATGATGATATTCTCGTTTACAGTAAAGTAAATAAATACAGAAAAGTAAAAGCGAAGGGCAAGGAACATTATCAGATCGTTTTGGCTGAAACTCCTTTCTACGCTGAAAGCGGTGGCCAGATCGGGGATACAGGTATCTTAGAATTTGGAGATGAAGTGATTACTGTTACAGATACCAAGAAAGAAAACAACCTGATCGTCCATTTTACAGATAGCCTTCCTGCAAATATTGCAGCCGATGTTACAGCTAAGATCAATGTAGAGAAAAGGCTGTTCACTACCTACAATCACACAGCTACCCATTTATTGCATGCAGCATTGCGCAAAGTTTTGGGAACGCATGTGGCACAGAAAGGAAGTCTGGTGAATGATGAACAACTGCGTTTCGATTTTTCTCACTTCGCGAAACTCACTGAAGAAGAGATCAGAAGAATAGAAAAAATGGTGAATGATAAAATCAGAGAAAATATTCCTGTCGTAATAAAAGAACTGCCTAAAGATGAAGCATTGAAACTCGGTGCCATGGCATTGTTCGGAGAAAAATATGGTGATAAAGTGAGGGTGGTGATCATTGATCCTAATTACAGCATCGAATTATGCGGTGGTACGCATGTGATGAGTACCGGCATGATAGGAACATTTAAGTTGACGCAGGAAACAGCGGTGGCTGCAGGGGTACGTCGTATCGAAGCATTGACAGGCAGCGCTGCTTTTAACTTCTTATACGATCAGTTAATGGGATTGAAAGAAGTGGCGAACCTACTAAAAACAAAAGATCCTGTAAAAGCAGTTGAAAAAATATTGCTGGAAAAACAGGAATTGGAAAAGAAAGTAGAAAGCCTGGAAGCGAAACAATTGGTGATCATAAAAGATGCATTGTTTGGAGAACGTGTTCCTTTTCCATTAAAAAATAGCGAAGCTTCATTCATTGGAAAAGTTGTGGATGTAAGCAATGCAGATCACCTCAAAAAGCTATGCTTCGATCTTAAAAATAATTTAGGCAACGATTATGCAGTAGTGCTCGCAGCAAATATTAATGGCAAGGCCAATGTTGCCATCATGCTGTCTGATACTGTGGCAGAGGAAAAAGGACTGGAAGCACCGAAGATCATTAAAGAATATATTACACCGATCATAAAAGGCGGAGGCGGCGGACAAAAAACATTGGCCACTGCCGGCGGACAAGATGCAAGTAATCTACAGCAAGTCATAGAAAAAGTAAGATCGCTTTTATAAACTCATCACGCCTCTCAATGGCGGGATTTTTGTTTTCCTCCCGCTCATAATTCATTAACATAAATTAACATTTACGAAAGATTTCTTATATCGAATACTTCATTATATTTGATCTACTAAATATTTCGTACAAACTAAAATTTACATCATGAATACAAAATGGATCGCCGCATCAATGATCGGCTTGGCTATTGCGGGCAGCAGCTTTGCGCAGGATAAAGAAAACTCTAAAACCCAGAAAGAAGAACGGATCATCATTACTAAAAAAGGGGACAGTACCGAGAAAATGACTGTTGTGGTCGATGGCGACAGAGTTACCGTGAACGGAAAACCCGTTGAAAACTTTAAAGACGGTGATATCGAGATCATCAAAGGCAAAATGAAGAGAGATATGATGATGGCACCGCATGCTAAATTCATGACGGTTCCAGGCGGCACAAGAACGTACAATACAAATATCGTTTTGAACACGGGCAATACAGCATTCTTAGGCGTACAAACTGAAAAAGATGAAAAGGGTGCGAAAATAATTTCTGTCACCAAAGGATCTGCTGCAGAAAAAGCAGGATTGCTGAAAGATGATATCATCACTAAAGTTGGTGATTCAAAAATCGCTGATGCGGATGATCTCTATAAAGCAATCGGCAAGTACAAACCTGAAGATAAAGTTGCCGTTACTTATCTGCGTGCCGGTAAAACAAATACCGCTACTGCTTCACTGGGTAAACCAACAATCGAAAGAACATTTACTTTTAATGGCAACAGTGATCATAATTTCAAATTCGAAATGCCTGACATGCCGGAGGTACCCGAAGGAATGCATTTTAATTTCAGCCATAACAGCAAACCAAGACTGGGCTTACAGATCCAGGATATGGAAGAAGGAAATGGCGTAAAGGTGATTGGTGTAGACGATGAAAGTGTTGCTGCCAAAGCCGGCCTGAAAGAAAAAGATGTGATCGTTGATATAGATGGCAAAGAGATCAAGAATGTAGATGACCTGAAAACAAAGATAAAAGACGTGAAAGAAGGAGATTCTTTTAAGATCAAGTATAATAGGGATGGAAAAACACAAACAATTGATGTGAAGTTTCCTAAAAAATTAAAGACCGCCAATCTATAAGCTGTTCTATTTTTCTCATGTTGCATAGCCATTCTGATTCTTCAGGATGGCTTTTGTTTTCATGACTATGTGCAACATTCCATTCAATCAACTGTTATCTTTAGGAAAATAATTTCCATGAAACAGTTCTTATTGCTGGCATCTATTGCTGTTTGCATTTCTTCCTCCGGACAAGTATTCCGGTCAAATGATCATTTGGTGCATACCTTTTCGATCGTGGCAAAAGATAGTGCAACAGGAGAAATGGCTGTTGCTGTTCAAAGCCATTGGTTTGGTGTGGGCGCCGAAGTGCCCTGGGCTGAAGCCGGAATTGGTGCAGTAGCTACACAATCATTCATTGATAAAAGTTACGGACCAAATGCTTTGACTTTATTAAAAAAAGGGTTTACTGCACAACAGACATTAGATAGTCTGACCAAGGCCGATCCGGGTAGAGAGGTTCGGCAGGTTGCCATTATTGATAATAAAGGAAATGTGGCTGCGTTCACCGGAAAGAATTGTATTCAATATGCGAAACATATTAAAGGCATTAATTTCAGTGTACAAAGCAATATGATGCTAGGTGATCAGGTTTGTGAATATATGGCTGCAGCATTCAGAGCATCGTATGGAAAACCTTTGGCAGAAAGGGTTTTACTGGCATTAGAAGCAGGGCAAAAAGCAGGTGGTGATATAAGAGGTATGCAGGCTGCTGCAATTGTTGTTGTTCCCGGAAAGATCACTGAATCATGGAATAATAAAACCGTTGATCTGAGGATTGATGATGCACCCGATCCATTGAAAGAATTAAGAAGATTGTATACACTGCATTTGGCGTATCAGCATATGAATAATGGTGATCTGGCTACAGAGAAAAACGATATGGTAAAAGCCATGAATGAGTACCATGCTGCCATGAAATTATTTCCATCGAATTTAGAAATGCAATATTGGACAGCGATCACCCTGGCAAACAATAAACAGGTAGAACAGGCATTGCCCATGTTACAAAAGATCTTTCTGCAAGATAAAAACTGGAAAGAGCTTACCAAACGCTTACCTCCTGTGGGTTTACTTACTGTCAGCAATGAGGAGTTAAAGAAAATTCTATCTCTGTAAAACAAAAAACGGCAACTAAAGAGAGATTGTTATTTTTGCGGCGATGAATATTGCAGATAAATACGAAGCAGTAATTGGACTGGAAGTTCATGCCCAGCTGCAAACCAACAGTAAATTATTTTGCGGTGACAGTATTGCCTTTGGTGCGGAACCCAATACACACGTCAGCCCGGTTACATTAGGCCATCCCGGCACCCTACCGAAGACCAATAAAAAAGCGGTAGAATATGCCGTGAAATTAGGGTTGGCCTGCAATTGTGAGATCGAATCCTACAATTATTTTGCCCGCAAAAACTATTTCTATCCCGACCTGCCAAAAGGTTATCAGATATCGCAGCACACCACTCCTATTTGTTTAGGCGGAACTGTAAAAATAAAGACGCATGAAGGCGAAAGAAATGTGCAGCTGAATCGTATCCACATGGAAGAAGATGCAGGGAAAAGTATTCATGACCGCTATGATGATTATACCTGCGTTGATCTGAATCGTGCAGGGACACCATTGGTAGAAATAGTTACAGAACCAGATCTGCACAGCAGCGAAGAAGCTTACCAATACATTACTGAGTTGAGGAGATTGGTAAGATGGATCGGGGTTTGTGATGGCAATATGGAAGAGGGAAGTTTGCGATGCGATGCCAATGTTTCCGTAAGATTGAAGGGAGAAAAAAAATTAGGAGTAAAAGTAGAAGTGAAAAACCTGAATTCGATCCGCAATGTGAAGAAAGCGATCGATCATGAGATCGAGCGAATGATCAATATCATTGAGAAAGGAGGAAGCATCACCCAACAAACCAGAAGTTTCAATGCAGACGATGACAGCACTTTCGCATTGCGTGATAAAGAAGAAGCGAATGATTATCGATATTTCCCCGATCCTGATCTGGCCCCATTTCATTTGACTGAGGAATATATTCAGAAAATTAAGGCTTCATTACCTGCATTACCGGATCAATTGATGCGCCAGTACCAAAGTGAATATGGATTAAGTGAATACGATGCTGCTCAATTATGTGATGAAAAACATGAATCAGATTATTTTCAATCAACGATACAGTTCACGCAGCATTATAAAGCAGTTGCCAATTGGGTGACCGGACCGGTGAGACAATATTTGCATGAGCATCATCAATCCTTTGAGACAATTGGTCTATCGCCGCAAACTTTAGCTGCCTTAATTAAAATTGTGGATGCTGGTAAGGTTAACTTCTCAGTTGCGTCTTCACGCTTGTTACCATTGCTCATGAAAGAAAACAAAGACCCTTTAGCATTAGCGGAAGCATTAAATCTGCTGCAGGTGAGTGACAGTAATGAATTAGAGGAATGGGTGAATGAAGCGATCAGCAAGATGCCGGATAAAGTAGCCGAATATAAAAAAGGCAAAAAGGGGCTGATCGGTTTATTTGTAGGTGAAGTAAAAAAAATAAGCAAGGGTAAAGCAGATCCTAAAATAGTAACTGCATTATTACAGGAAAAATTAAGTCAGTAATAAAACTGATGTTAAGATTAAATAAATAACATGAAGAAAATTTTCATTGGTGTATTTGCAATGATCGCCATCAGTTCCTGCAAAGAAAAAAGATATGGTGCTTTTGTAGTGGCAGGAAAGGTCGAGAACACAGCAGCAGAAAA
>CAIMKO010000054.1 GCA_903841915.1 uncultured Chitinophagaceae bacterium
AACAGCGAAACATCCATTGTCATCAACCACTTTTAAGGTTGTAGTGTAAATCCCGGGATTGTTATAAATATGGCTTATCATTTTATTATCCGAAGCAATCCATGAACTGTCATCACCGAAATTCCAGATCCGCTGATTGATAGGTATGGTATTGTTGCGAGAAGAAGTATCTATAAAATTAAAAGTCGATTTGAAGCAAGCCTGATTATTGATAATATTGAATGCAGCTTCAGGCCCGTTTATTTTTAAAGGAATGAATGCAGTTGTATCATTACATCCAAAATAAGCCGACTTAATGATTGCGCGAATATTTTCTTCCCCTGGTTTAAGGCTGGTTAGTTTAGTAGTAAACATATTTGTCCAGTTATCACTTGGAGAAAGAGAAACTCCGCTGAAATCAGATAGATCATTATACTGCCATTTTAAAATGGAATAACCGTTTGTTGACCCAGAGGGGTTTATCAATAGGTTATCAAGCCTCACCTGTAAAGAATCGCTTCCGCACATGCTTGTTTTATCGACAGTGATCGCAGGTTGTTGTTTGATCATTACGTAAACCTTAACTGAATCAACAGCCGTACATTCTAAATAATTTGCTGTTATAGTAGCCGTATATGCTCCTGAACTTTGATAATTATGATCTATTTGTATTTGCGCAGCTTTCACAGTTTGAGTTGTATTATCTCCGAAATCCCAAATGCATTCTGAAACATATTTGGATGATTGAGAAAAAGTAACTAACCTTCTTGTGCCGTCACAAGTGTTTGCAGTAGTATTGATTTTAATGAAAGGAGGTATAACATGCACTGCTGTTTTCTTTATTATTGTATCGCTACAACCAGCATTGAATGCAACCAGTTGTACGGTATAGTTGCCTGAATCTGTATATTGGTGATAGATCTTTTTATTGTTGGAAGAAAGGTCCGAAAAACTATTATCACCAAAACTCCAAAACCATTTGTCTGTTGTCGGAGTCGATTGATCGGTAAATAATATTTTTGTGTTACCACAGACTTGATTTGATGACAATTTGAAATTCGCAGTTGGTTTTTGATTTACGGAAATGGGGCTCAAAAGATTTACTGTTCCTTTACAACCCGCCACTGTCGTGTAAGTCAGGCTGATGTGGTAATCTTTCGCTTCAAGGAAACTGTGTTCGGGTTGTGCGATTGAAGCTGTTGTTCCATCATCAAAATTCCATAGATAATCTGCAATAAGGGCTGGGTCTGTAACAGTAAATTTTATAGTAATCCCGGGGCAGCCTTTCGTTTTATCAGTACCCGTAGAACTGGAACTGAGTATATTGATAGCGATGTTAGGTTTTTGGATCACTAAAATTTTATTTGTTGTTGCTGTACAGCCTTCGGTATCTGTTACTATCAGAGAAATTTTATAATTATTGTTGGTCGTATAAGTATAGCTTGCTGTCTGTTCAAAAGAAACGGCATTCGGATCAGATGCATTAAAGTTCCAGTTCCATTTAGCAGCAGTACGGCATGTATCCTTAAATGATGCAGTATAAGGCAATCCGCAAATCGCATTATCATTGATGATAAATCCTTGTAAAACCGGAGTTGCATTGATCCTTATCTTTTTCTCAACAGTATCTCTGCAAACAGCAAATGTATTGATCAGTCTTGCGGTATAAATACCGGCCTTTGTGAAATTCTTTGAAACACTAATGCCATTGCTGATAGATCTATAATTGTCATCACTAAAATACCATGCAGTAACGGATGCAGCCGGCAAACTTTTATTTTGCAATACAGCGGCTGTATTAATGCATAGTGGTGATGAAACGGTAAAGTCTGAACTGAAATCAGCAACGTTGATATATGCAGCTTGCACAGAACTGCTGCTGCAACCGCTAATGCTACTGCTCGCTGCAGTTAGTTTTATATCGTAGCTGCCTTTTTTATTATAAACATGTGTGGGTGATTTCTGGGTTGAAGTTGAACCATCACCAAAATCCCATAAATAATTTACTGCATCAAAAACGGCATTGGGGGCTTTGAAATTTACCGGGTCAGTTATTTTGCAAACAATCGTTTTATCAGCACTAATGCTTGAATTAGGGATAGCAATGGCTTCAGTAACATTCATCTTCTGAATACTGTTCTGGCAACCGTAAGTATTGGTTACCACTAGTCGAACATTCAGTTTTTGCGCAACAGTATAGGTGTGAGAAGCTGTATCAGTAAGCGTTTTTGAAGCTGTTGTTCCATCTCCAAAGTCCCAGAAATAATTACGGATATCTCCGTCGCTTGCAGAAGAATTGCTTTTAAAATTAACGGTAAAAGGATTGCAGCCTTTTATTTTGTCAACTGTAAAGTCTGCTACGGGCTTTTTATATACTATGATGTGTATGCTTTTGAAAACGGTTTGTCCACTATCAGTAACACTGAGGGTAATAGTGTAATCTTTTTCCTCAATATAAGTTGCACCTGGATTAAGATTTTCGCTGCTGTTATTATTTCCCAAGTCCCACTTATAGACTGCAGTTGGGGAAGCACCTGTTGTCAGGTTTTTGAAGGATATAATATAGGGCGAACAGCCTCCTGTCTTGCCATCAGTTGTACTAAAGTCTGCCTTTAGTTGACTAAGAAGCGGATTTGAAAAAATCAGAAAACTGATAATTGGAATTATAGTTTTCATCGGGCAGGTTTTAATGAAATGACAGCTTTATGTAATTAAATTCTACAGGTCAAAGCTATTATAGCTACTGTGGTTGAGTCGTAGTGAACGACTGTACTTTTTGTAGTGAAACATTTTTTTTGTGTAGGTTAAATGACCACAGTCACAAACGGCTGATTCAGTGAATCATGAATAATTTCAATCACATATATTTGTATTTACAGTTTTGAGTCAGTGTTACTAAAACAACCCAATGACAGCCGAAGAACAAAGACTAAAAGTGAATGCAGCGAAAAAGATCCCTTTGGAACAATGGGGGCCTTATTTATCCGAAAGGCAATGGGGTACCGTTCGGGAAGATTACAGCGAAAATGGTGATGCATGGAATTATTTTCCTTTCAGTCACGCTCACAGCCGTGCTTACAGATGGGGTGAAGACGGCTTAGGCGGCATGTCGGATTTCTTTGGTAATCTCTGTTTTTGCGTTTCTCTCTGGAATGGGAATGATGCTATCCTTAAAGAAAGATTATTTGGATTGGGAAACAAAGAGGGCAATCACGGGGAAGATGTAAAGGAACTGTATTATTATCTCGACAATGTTCCATCGCATTATTATATGCAGATGCTCTATAAATATCCGCAGGCTGCATTTCCTTATCAGGAACTGATCGATGAAAATAAAAAAAGAAGCAAACTTGAACCCGAGTTTGAAATATTAGATACCGGCGTATTTAAGGAGAACAAATATTTTGATGTGTATATTACCTATGCCAGGTGCAGTAAACGTGATATTGCCATCGAAATAAAAATCGTCAATCGTGGAAAAGATATTGCACCGATCACTGTTTTACCAACCCTATGGTTCTTTAACAGATGGCAGTCTCGCGGAATGGATAAAAAGCCATCGATCAAAGAAGTGAGCGAAGGCGTTGTAAAGGCAACACATGAAAGATTGGGTTCTTATTATTTGTATTACACAAAAGCGAATGACCGGTTTTTTACGGAGAATGAAACCAATACTGAAAAATTATTCAAGACACCCAATGCAACCCCATTCGTAAAAGACGCATTTCATGATGCAGTGATCGAAGAAAAAAATGTGGATGCATTGCGTGCAAAGAAGAGCGGGACCAAATTTGCACCTGTTTATGATTTGAAAATAAAAGGCGGTGAGTCAAAATCCATTTACCTGCGACTGAGTGACGTGTTGATGGATTCTCCTTTTTCTCAGGGCTTTAATAATATTTTCAAGCAACGAAAAGAAGAAGCCGACGAATTTTATGATGCCATTCTTCCCAAGAATATTTCTGCTGATATGCGTAATATTCAGCGTCAGGCATTGGCAAGTTTGTTATGGAGCAAACAATATTATTATTATGATATTGAAAGATGGATCAGCGGCTCTGATGGCATTGCACATGAAAGCGATCAGCGAAAAAAAGGTCGTAATCATGACTGGGAACATCTAAAGAATCAGGATATTGTGTTAATGCCCGATAAATGGGAATATCCCTGGTATGCCGCATGGGACCTGGCTTTTCATTGCATACCTATGGCAACGATCGATCCCACTTTTGCCAAACATCAGCTTACCCTCATCATGC